>JAUZQX010000149.1 GCA_030950765.1 Ghiorsea sp. | reverse complement strand
ATATCCAAGGCGATAGCTGCCAATGTGGTCACCGAACCTGCTGTACCAACCAAGCATGACGGCACAGTTTTATTGTGACCCCATAACGTCTCAACCTGCTGTAAATGTTTTTTGCTGTGTACCTTCATTGCATCATATTCTACTTGGCTTGGCGGGTCTTGTTTCAAATATAATTCAGTTAAGCGAACGACACCCAGTTTCTCACTAAAGCTATCCAGCAATTGACCTTGGCACACCCTGCTAAACTCAGTACTACCACCGCCAATATCAAAGAGTAACATGTCATCTTTAATGTCCTCATCTAAAGCCGACTGCGCACCATATAACGCCAGACGTGCCTCTGTCTCACCACCAATAATTTGAATAATCAAACCTGTTTCTGCCAGCACTTGTTCCACAAAAGCTACACCATTGTTTGCTTCACGAATCGCTGCTGTTGCTACGGCTTTAATATTTGCGGTTTCAATAGAGAAGGATTGACAAACAATGGTAAATTCATGAAATATAACCATCGCTCGCGCCATGCCTGCTTCGCCTAACTCACCTGTTTGCTGCAAACCTTCACCCAAACGGGCAATGGCATGTTGGTAATGTAATTTTTCATGATGGTTTCCAGTCGTTTCGGCAACCAATAAACGGATGGTATTGGAACCAATATCCAACACTGCTTGTTTCATGGTGTAATAATGGTCGCGGTGTCTTGATGTGCCTTGGCAAGTTTGACATAATGTTTTGCCGATTGACCAAGAAAATCCTTTTCTTTCTGCGTAAGTTCGCGTCGCTCGCGTGCTGGACTGCCTGCATATAAGTAGCCGCCTTTAAGCACTTTACCTTCAGGGACAAGCGAACCTGCGGCTAAAAAACAACCTGCTTCAAGCACAGCATGATCCATCACAATCGAACCCATACCGACCAAACAACCATCTTGAATTTCACAGCCATGCAACAATACCTTATGTCCAATAGTGACATCATCACCCACAATACAAGGTGCATCACCACTGTTATGAATCACCGTATGGTCTTGAATATTTGTGCGCTGACCAATGCTGATGAAGTTGACATCACCACGCAATACACTCTGATACCAAACCGAAGTCTCCGCACCTATTTTTACCCGACCAATCACGTCAACATTGGGTGCAAGCCAAGCTTTTGCATCAATGTCAGGTTTATAGTCTAGGTACGAATAAATCATGATTATTTAACTTCAATCACTTCCACTTTCTCTTTAGGTTTACGCGCTTGCCCATCGACATCATCAAT
The DNA here is from genome assembly GCA_030950765.1 of Ghiorsea sp. Classification (GTDB taxonomy): domain Bacteria; phylum Pseudomonadota; class Zetaproteobacteria; order Mariprofundales; family Mariprofundaceae; genus Ghiorsea. The sequence continues at coordinate 12,789 of JAUZQX010000149.1, read as the reverse complement.
ACGTGCGCAGCGGCCATTAATGGCAGAACCCTCAGCCAAAGTGATCACTTTGTATTCTACATCACCGTTAAGTACGCCCTTCACGCCAATTTTCAAGTTTTGGCTGGCGTGAACATTACCATTAATATCACCATGCAATACAAGATTTGGCACATTTACTTCGCCTTTGATAAATGCACCTTCACTAACAATCAATGTACCATCTTTTTCTGACTGAATATTTCCTTCAAAACGTCCATCAATGCGCACAGCGCCTTCAAAAGACAAATTACCTGTAAATACAGAATGTACACCAATCAGTGTATCAATATGTTGTGCTTCTTTCATTGGTTTCACCTGTTTTTGTTCTTTTTTACTAAACATACCTTACATCCCTTGAATTGGTATCGTTTGTTTCAACACTTCTTTTTTGCGATAATTATAAATGACAAGCTCAAGCTTAGTCGGCTTCCATGTTTCCTTCCACTCAAATTTCTGATCCAAAACAACGTGTGACTCAAAGCGATATCGCTCTGCATCCGTAAACAGTGCTTGCCTATGCCCTTGGTCATCAAAAGCAAATATTTTGTACGTACCAGCCAAATAACGCGGGTAACTACCACCCTTCACAAACAAAACTTGCCATAAAAGCAGCTTATCACCCTGCCAACTAACCTTATGTGCAATGATTTGAATGCCCTTACCTTTGCGCTCTTCTAGAATACTTTTAAACATGTGTAATTCTTTGGTGAGCGCTTGCACTTCTTGCTCTTGTGCCGCAATTTGCTCTTGCAAACTCTCTAATTGTTCGTCTTTCAATTCATTAAGCGTGTTTGCATCCGCAAGTTTGCGTTGTAAATCTTGGTTGTGTCGTTTTAACTTTAAATTTTCAGGAATCATCTCTTGAATGCTGTGAAAAGGTGCGTACCAAGCACCCAGCGCAAAAGGCAGCCCCGTTAAGAAGATCAGGAACATCAATAACGTGATGCTTCGCACATAAAAATTCCGCGCAGGTTTACCACCATGCGCATCCATGAGTACAACTTGCCTTGGTTTAAACCAAAAAGACATCAAAACTACTCAATTAAGGCCAACTAGCATTCACAGCCAGACCCATAGTTTCATCAAAACCAAACATCACATTGGCATTTTGCACAGCCTGACCTGATGCACCTTTGAGCAAGTTATCAATACAACTCACCACCACTGCTTCTGTTTCACTCAACACTGCCACCCCAATTTCACACCTATTGCTCCCTTTCACTGCACCTGTAGAAGGCAAAGAACCTAAAGGAAGCACACGAACGAAGGCCTCATCTTGGTAAGCATCTGATAAAATACTGTGCCATTGCTCACTGTTTTTACCTGATAAATGAATAGTACTCAGCATACCTCTGGTCATAGGAATAATATGCGGCACAAACCGCACATGTACACCTTGCCCTGTATATGCCTTAGACCATTCTTCCATTTCCCAAGCATGCCTATGTTTGGGTAAACCATAAGCCGCTAAACTTTCATTGATTTCACAATATAATAGCCCTGTTTTGGCAGCGCGCCCCGCACCTGATGTGCCCGATTTGGCATCAATAATAATCGATTGTGTATCAATAACATTTGCCTTGAGTAGTGGTAATAGTGGCAATAATACCGATGTTGGGTAACAGCCTGGATTTGCCACAAGTTTAGTTTGTGCCACATCTTTTCTCGCATGTTCAGTTAAACCATATACACAATCAGTTAATAATTCAGGGAAAGGGTGTGGTAACCCGTAGGCTTGTTCATAGTTATCCGTATCGGGATGCCTAAAGTCCGCACTTAAATCGACAACCTTTTTACCTGCATCCAATGCTTTTTTTACACTGGCTGCGGCTGCCGCATGGGGAAGTGCTGTAAACACAAGTTGTACTTCATCGGGAATGATGCCGTCTGCTTTAGCCAGTGTCATGGTCGCGCTTTGGCTGGCAATACCCGGTAGCACATCCGATACTTTTTTACCTGCTTGGCTAAAAGCAGCCAGATGTTTGATTTCAAATTCAGGGTGTGCATCAAGCAAACGAATCAACTCAGCACCTGTATAACCTGTTGCACCTAAGATGGCGACTGCAATGCTCATATCTCACCCCTTTTTCTTAGCGTGGGAAACTTACCACGCCACCATAACATTGTCATACGTTACAAATAAAAAAGGGAGAGCAAAAGCTCTCCCTGAAGAATTGAACAAAAAACGAATTAACGTTTTGAGAACTGCGGCGCACGACGTGCTTTTTTCAAGCCGTACTTCTTACGTTCTACAACACGTGCATCACGTGTTAAGTAACCTTTCTCTTTAAGTTGAGGGCGAAGACCTGCATCATATTCAAGCAATGCGCGAGCAATACCATGACGAATTGCGCCAGCTTGTCCTGAAACACCACCACCATGTACATTCACACGAATGTCCAAACGGTCAGTAAGACCAACAAGTGCAAGTGGGCGAACAGCTTCTTGACGAATGATTTCAATAGGGAAATAATTTTCCATATCGCGACCATTGACGCTCATTTGACCACTACCTGCTTTAATCATTACACGAGCAATACTGCGCTTGCGTCGTCCTGTTCCGCGATACATATCATCTGCCATTTTAATTACCTACTCTCTAATCTTTTAGTTTAACTTTAATGCTTCTGGCGCTTGTGCAACATGCGGATGCTCAGAACCAGCATATACTTTCAATTTAAGAAGCTGCTTACGACCCAATGGACCTTTTGGCATCATTCCTTTAATTGCTAGCTCAAGGATACGTGTTGGAAAACGTTCACGTTGTTTTTCCAAAGAAATCGTATGCAAACCACCAGCAAAACGGCTGTGACGGTAATACATTTTTTGCATTTCTTTGTTACCCGTAACTTTAATTTTCTCAGCATTGATGATGATGACATGGTCACCACAATCTGCATGAGGGGTATACATCGGGTTGTGTTTACCGCGCAAAATGCGGGCAACTTCAGTTGATAGACGACCAAGAATCATATCCTCAGCATCCACAATATACCATTTACGTTCAATATCGCCAGGGCGAACAGTCCAAGTAGACATGTTTGATACTCCAAAAATCCAATCAAAACTAACTGAAAAAACTTCTCTCCGAATTCAACAGGGCTTCTCGCCTTACTGTCGAACGGGTCGCGCATTGTAGGAAACTGTTTGCCAATGTCAAACACCTTTGTGCAAGTTGTTTCCCCACAGGCTTACTTCAACCCGCGCAAGTTGGTGATTTTTATTTTTGATAGTAAGCTGCGCCACTATATTATATATAATGAAATGCATCCACCAAGGAGAGAGATATGACACAAGATGAAATGAAAGAAGAAGTTGCCCAGGCAGCCCTAACTTATGTTGTTGAAGGCTCCATTGTTGGTGTAGGCACAGGCTCAACTGCCAATAAGTTTATTGATGCGCTGGCTACCATCAAAGGCAGTATCAAAGGAACGGTTGCTAGCTCTGAGGCCACTGCTGAACGCCTAAGAGGTCACGGTATCCCTGTATTTGAACTCAACGATGCGCTTAGCCAAGTAACTAAACTATCTGTATATATAGATGGTGCAGATGAATTTGACCCGAAAAAGAACCTCACCAAAGGCGGCGGCGGCGCTTTAACCCGTGAAAAAATCGTCGCTGCTGGCTCTGAAAAGTTTGTATGTATTGTTGATGAAAGTAAACAAGTTGATTTTCTTGGTGCGTTTCCACTACCTATTGAAGTGATCCATATGGCAGAAGCCTTGGTGATGTCGATCGCCAATAATTTGGGCGGAAAAGCGCAAGTTCGCGAAGGTTTCATCACGGATAACGGTAATATTATTATTGATGTAGTGGGTCTAACCATTAAAAATGCGCGTCAACTTGAAGATAACTTAAATGAAGTGCCTGGCGTTGTCACCAATGGTATCTTCTCCCATCAAGGTGCCGATGTTATCCTGATGGCAACCCCAAATGGCGTAGTTACTTTCGACTAAACCATTCATGCAAGTCTCCGACTTCGATTTCACGCTACCTGAAAATCTGATTGCCAAACAGCCTTTAGCCAAGCGAGATGCTTCTCGCTTGTTGGTACTGGCTGACAATGGCTTTCAGGATAAACATATCCCAGACCTTGTTGGGCTTGTACAACAAGGTGATGTCTGGGTAGTCAATGACACCAAGGTTATTCCTGCTCGACTCATGGGCAAAAAAGAAAGTGGCGGCAAAGTAGAAGTGTTACTTCTCGAACCTTTGGGAGAAGACAGTATTTGGTCTGCTTGGGGCAAAAGCAACAAACCTATCAACCAAGGTATGACTGTACATTTTACTGATACATTCAAAGGTGAAGTCATCAAACGTGAGGGAAAAAATATTCACATCAAACTGCTTGCCGATGATGTGGGCTTAGCTATTGAGCAACACGGGCATATGCCATTGCCACCCTATCTCAATCGCCCTGACTCCGAAGAAGACAAACAGCGCTACCAGACTGTTTTTGCCCAACATAAAGGGGCAGTGGCAGCTCCCACCGCAGGCTTGCACCTAACCCCTGAATTGATGCAAAAGATGGAAGCCAAAGGTGCGACCTTTGTCCATATTACCTTACATGTTGGCCCTGGTACATTCCAGCCCATTCAAGTGGACAACACCGATGACCATATCATGCACGAGGAAGCCTATATCATTTCACAACAAGCCACAGATACCATCAATCAAGCCAAACAGGCAGGCAAACGTATTGTTGCTGTCGGCACCACAAGCCTACGCACATTAGAGGCAGCAAGCCAAAGCGGTGCATTACAAGCGGGAAGTGGTAGAACTGATATTTTCATCACACCCAGTTATCAATTTAAAATGACGGATGCTTTATTAACCAACTTCCACTTGCCCAAATCTACGCTCTTAATGCTGGTTTCAGCCCTTGCTGGACAAGAAAACATCAAGCAAGCCTATCAACATGCCATCCAACACCAATACCGCTTCTATTCCTATGGTGATGCCATGTTTATGCCTAAGCAGCCCATTTGCTAAAACTATATAAAAAATTCCTCGATGGTACACCCGAATATCTCGCACGGTATTATTGGTGGGCATATTTATGGTCAAAGTCGGTTTGGTTTTTTGATCATCAACCCATCATCAATGCCATCTTATTTGGTCAATATAAAAAGTTAATGCATCAAACACTTCAACAGCTCGCACACACCGATCAAACATGCGTACTTCAGCTCACCTGCGTTTATGGCAGCTTAACACCAAATTTAGTACAGCATATCAAACCAACACCTTTACATATTACTGATGTTGCACCCGTCCAACTTCGGCTTGCAGCCCGCAAAATATCACCCGCCACCAGTCTTCTTGCCACCCGCATGAATGCGGAGTATTTGGGGTATAAAGACGATAGCTTTACAACAACTGTGTTATTCTTTTTATTGCATGAATTGCCCATACAAGCACGCCGCCATGTTTTATCCGAAGCGGTTCGCACCCTCGCCGATGGTGGCACATTATTAATTACTGAGTATGCCGAGTTACCCAAGCATCACTTCTTATATCGTTTCATCCCTTGCCGTTGGGCAATAACAAAACTTGAACCTTTCCTCAACGACTTTTGGCACGAAAACCTTACCGAAAAACTGCAATACCATGCCAAAAAACATGGCAAACACATCACCCTTATTTCCAACACCAATATTTTTTCAAAGTTTTATCGTGTAGCCGCCTACAGAGTGGAAAAATACGGTACCACAAGCAACTAAGTTCGTTTTAAAACACCGTGATTCATGAATTGAGCAAGGCTTCGCAAGAATGACGAATCATTGTTCAATTCACGTGTTACCCAATTAAAAGTCCCACGCCTTTAACAGATATAAGATTGCCCTGCTTAATGTTATCATAAGGCAAAGGCGAGAATGTACGATTTGTACATGAACACCTTTCAGTTGGCATCAAACCAGCAAAAGGTAAAAGAAACCAATCAAGCTAGTTTGTCGTCAGCAATGTGGTAATGCGGGTCTTCCTTGATGTTTACTTCTACCAAACCACCCGCTTTTTCCAACAACGCTCTGCATTCTTTACTAAGATGACGCAAGTGCAGTTTTTTGCCTGCTTTGGTGTATTTCTCTGCCAAGTTATCAATGGCTTCAATCGCTGAATGATCGGCAACACGCGAGTTGGCGAAATCAATAATCACTTCATCAGGGTCATTTTCTGGGTCAAACAATTCATTAAACCTGTGCGCCGATGCAAAAAATAACGGGCCGTGAATTTCATAGACACGTTCACCCGTTTCTAAATCTTTAGGCACGGCATAAATATGTTTGGCATTTTTCCACGCGAATACCAACGCTGATGCAATCACGCCCACAATTACGGCAATAGCAAGGTCAGTCGCCACGGTTACCGCAGTCACCAAAACCACCACAAACACATCTTCTTTGGGTATTTTGTTGAACATATTGAAGCTTCCCCACTCGAATGTGCCAATCACCACCATAAACATAATGCCGACAAGCACTGCCACAGGAATCATCTCAATCAATTCATTGGCGAACAAAATAAAAGAAAGCAGGAACAAGGCTGCCGCGATACCCGATAAGTTGCGCAAGCCACCCGATGAAATATTAATCATGGATTGCCCAATCATGGCACAACCGCCCATACCGCCGAAAAAACCTGTAACCACATTGGCAGCACCTTGTCCAATGGACACGCGATTTCCTTGCCCGCGCGTGTTTGTCATTTCATCAATCACCGTCATGGTCAATAAAGATTCAATCAAACCAATGGCAGCCAAAATTACAGCATACGGCAAAATAATATAGATTGTTTCAAGATTTAAAGGGATTTGAGGGATATGAAACGGCGGAAGTGAGCCACCAATGGATGCAATATCACCCACGGTTTTGGTATCAAAACCTGCAAAAATAACAATGGCAGACAAACCCACAATCGCCACCAAACCCGCTGGCACAGCGCGGGTAAACTTGGGTAAGAAAAACATGATTGCCATGGTCGCAAACACCAAACCAAGCATCATATACATGTCTGCGCCCTGCATCCATTCATCGCCCACTTTAAATTGAGGAATTTGTGCTAAGAAAATAACAATCGCCAAACCATTCACAAAACCAAGCATCACGGGATAGGGTACCATTCGAATAAACTTACCAAACTTGAGTAACCCGAAACCAATTTGTAGCACGCCCATTAACACCACCGTGGCAAACAGGTACTCAACACCATGTTGCGCTACTAGCGCCACCATCACTACAGCCAAAGCACCTGTTGCCCCAGAAATCATACCTGGGCGACCGCCAATCACTGAGGTAATTAAACCTACCATAAATGCCGCATACAGCCCAACCAAAGGATGTACACCTGCCACAAATGCAAAGGCAACAGCCTCAGGCACCAGCGCAAGCGCAACCGTCAAGCCAGATAAAATATCATCTTTAGCACTCCAAACGTGCTTTTTATATAGGGTAAACATGGGTTTCTCCGAGGTTTTTATAACAACCAAACAATCTTTAAGGGCGGCGCAATATGCCTGAAGTCAGGTATAAATCCAACCTGCTTCATGAGAGCGACCTTTTGGCTATTACTTTTTCGTAGCTTTGAGTGCTGCGCTGACGCTATCCACCAAGGTTTCAGGCATATATGGTTTTCGTATAAACCCTGCAATATCCAACTGACTAATTTTGTCTAAACTTTGCTCATCATAACCCGAAGATAACAGCACAGGCATCTCAGGCGTATGTGCATGAATATGTTTCGCCACAGCGATTCCCCCAAGTTTGGGCATTACCATATCACAAACCACTAGCTTTAATGTCTGTTGATGCGCTTGGTATTGCGCAATCCCCTCTTCCCCATTGCTGGCTGTAATGACATCAAAACCCACATCTTCCAACACTGCCGCAGCAAATTCTAAAATATCAGGCTCATCATCAATCAGCAACACCTTGCCCGACACCTCACCCAACATCGCATGTGTATCCGATGCAGCATGGGGTTCAGGCGTTGCCACAGTCGTTTCGACAGCAGGAAACAGCACACGAATGTTTGTACCCTTACTCTCTTCAGAATCAACCACAATACCACCATTATGGGCATGAATAATACCTAACAATGCACTCATACCCAAACCACGACCTGTAAATTTGGTTGTAAAAAAGGGCTCAAATATTTTCGCTTTGGTCTGCCTATCCATGCCGCACCCCGTATCTGACACTTCAAGAAATACATATTGACCACAAGCAAGCTTTTGCTCGCCCACCCAATCTTGATCTGCATCAGCATCAATCATTGTCATACCCAGCTTTAGCCGAATAACACCTCTGCCCTCAATGGATTCTGCTGCATTGGTCAGTAAATTTAACATCACCTGCTGCACCTGCCTGATGTCCGCCTCAACAGGTAAAACATCTGCTGCAATATCTTCTTCCAGTGTGATTTGATTGGTCAGCGTTGCCCGCACCATATTTGCTACATCATGAAGCAACTCATGCAACAAAACAGGTTGTTTATCCATCACTCCACCCCCTGCATACATCAACATTTGCTCACACAGCTCCGCAGCCCGCACACTGGAAATATTAATTTTTTCCAAGTATTGCAACAAAGCTTGAGGCTCTTCGACATGCCTCACCGCTAGGGCAGCATTGCCCATAATAGCTGCGAGAATATTATTAAAATCATGGGCTATGCCACCCGCCAACACCCCCAGCGACTCAAGGCGTTGGGTGTGCTCCAACTGCTCTTGATAGGTTTGTTTAGCCTCGGCTTCCGCTTTACGTTCGGTGATGTCATGTATCGCAAGCAAAAGGGCAGGTTCACCCTCCCAAAGCAAAGGTGCACCCTGCAACTCTGCCGCAAACTTTTGCCCCTGAATGGTCTGCAAGCAGCCCTCTTGCATGAGCAACACAGATTGTTGCTCACATGCTTGCTGCACTTTCGACACCAGGTTCTTTTCATCTTCTATAAAAAAGTGCGTTACAGGTTGATTCAGCATCTCTTGCATGCTGCCTGTCGCAAACAAAGCAACAGCAGACTTATTCACATATACCCATGCTCCTCGCTGCACCACGCCTAACGCATATGGAATCATATCCGATAGGACTTTATAACGCGCTCTGCTTTCTTTAAAGCGCGCTAACGTATCCACCTGCTGCGTAATATCTGTACGCACAGAAATATACTGCTCAATGTCGCCTTGCTCATTAAAAATGGGTGTGATACTACTGTCCACCCAATAAAGGCTCCCATCTTTGGCTTTGTTTTGCATCACACCGCGCCATGTTTTCCCACCAGAAATGGTCGCCCAAAGCTTGTTATAAAATGCTTCTGAATGGATGCCAGACTTCAATATACGGTGGTTTTTCCCTAACATCTCATGCAAAGTATAACCACTCATGCGGGAAAACTTATCATTGGCAAAAATAATATTACCTGCTTTATCCGTAATGCTGACAATGGCATGTTCATCCAATGCCTTCTGTAAATAATGCAAAAAAGTATTGGTCTTTTTCAATACGCCTCGCGACTGTTGTAAGCGCCACAATACCCAAACAATATACAGCAACAGCAACCCAGACAGTAGCAGTAACAAAAGTCGATAAAGGTTAGCCCTTTCATCCTGTTGCTGTGACCATTGTAAATAGGCTTGAGACAATGTTTTCGCGGTTTGGTCTGATGCAAGCGCAATAAACAACGCCATTGCTTGCGAAACCTCAGTATAATGTTCAAACACGGCTTGCAGGTGTTGCTTTAAAGGCTGGAATTCAGATGACTTGAGCTGCGCTAGATAACGCAAGAATGTTTGCTGGTCAAACTCCGATGGCTGAGACAACATAACATACATACGCCGTTGAATTTCATGTAATACACCTGCCAACTCAGGTGATTTTTCCTCAATATCTGCCATCAATGTTGGCAAATAACGTAATGAGTTGCGGTATAATGCCAACGATGTTTTAAACGTTTCCACGGGCTCAATTTGCGCTTGAACACTTGCCGCCAACTGCGCAAGCTCAGGTCGCAAGGCTTCACCTGCCTCGGCTACCGATGCCTGCAATTTATGTTGAAGGCTTAACAAACGCATCTGCGCTTGCGTGATAGTATCATAGTGACTTAAACGCCCTTGCACCAGTAAACCCATATCAGCAGTCAATTTATTATGTGTCGCCGCTAAATCATAAGCTATAGACTCAACTTGATACACACGTTCAGGTTGGATACCCACTGACTTCTGGTAAAAAAACATCAACAATAATGCTGTGACAACCCCAACCAGCCCATACAGCCAAAAACGCTTCATCACCATGCTTTATCTTGATACAAACCCGGCAAGGTGTGTAAAAAAACTTCAATCAATTTCACATCATCGTCGGGGATTTCTCTACCCAGTTGATGTCGCCCCATGAGTTTAATCGCCTCAAACAATGTGGCAACACTGCCATCATGGAAATAAGGTGCCGTTAACACCACCATGCGTAACGAAGGCACTTTAAATACAAACTTATCTTTCGGGTTTTGGGTCACATTAAACCGACCCAAGTCATGCGGTTCAATACCTTTTTCTTGCGTAAAATAGGCTTTCATCACACCCAACTTTTGAAACATATTACCGCCTACACCAGCCCCCTGATGGCAAGCCACACAACCATAACTTTTAAACAACTTATAACCTGCTTTCTCTTCAGCGCTGATAGCCTGTAACTTCCCTTGCAAGTATTGGTCAAAACGCGAACCTTCTAAGGTTAAAGAGCGTTCAAACTCAGCCATGGCATCACGCACATGTTCAGGTGTAATTGCGGTATTATAAATAGTTTGAAACAGTTCGTGATATACAGGGTCATCTCGCAAAAAGGAAACAACCTGTTTCCATGTATTACCCATTTCACGGCCACGAAGAATAGGCCCATCCATTTGTGCCTCTAAAGAGTCGGCACGCCCATCCCAAAATTGTTTAAAATTTAGGGCAGCATTAAATACTGTAGGGGTATTCATATCCCCAACTTTGCCATACACACCTATAGGAAAGCGCAAACCATCCATGCCACCAAGCTCTAAATCATGACATGAAGCACAACTGATGTTACCGTCAGCAGACAGCTGTGTTTCAAAAAAAAGTCTTTCTCCAAGCGATACTTTGGCTTGATTCAAACCTGTGGGAGCAACAATAGGTACAATTGGTTCATTCGAAAAAGCTAGACTAGGCATCGCCAACAACAGAAAACACAAACAAACCATACGCATAGCTCTCTCCTTATCTTTTTTTAAACCGCCCCGTATAAAAGCCTAAAAAGGCCTCACAATGACAAAAATCAATACCGCCACCAAACCAAACACAGGTATTTCATTAAAAAAACGGTAAAACACATGATCTCGCACATTGTTACGCTGGGCAAAGACCTGAACCAAATGTCCACAGTAAAAGTGATATGCCATCAATGCCAATACCACAGCAACTTTAAGACCAAACCAAAGTTGGACGCCAAAGTATTCCCATTGGTCATATGCCATGATTGCGCCCGTAATCACCGTCAGCCACATCATTGGTGTCACAAAGCGGTAAAGCTTACGCTCCATGGTTGCCAACTGCTTGTGTACGGCATCTTCATCTGCCATCGCATGATTCACAAATAAGCGTGGCAAATAAAACAAACCCGCAAACCAAGAAGTAAACATCATGATGTGAAAAACTTTTATCCATTCCATCTTTGTATACACTCCTTTGGGCAAACCTAACTTTATCTGACGACAACTTCAAAACAAACCGCTAAGCTTCGCTTCAGCGTCATTATGATATTTAAATCATCTCTTCGAGGAACACATGAAACCATTATTATTACTTTGTACACTTCTCTTATCTCTAAACAGTTGGGCTGCAGAAATGCAACCTGCCAGCAGCAAGACAGCAGCTGCTATTCGCGCCAATCTTTCAGACATGCCTATTAAAGCAGTTCACACCACTGCTATCCCTCATGTTTATGAAGTCCAAGTCGGCGACACTATCTATTACACTGATGAAACAGGGCAATACTTGATTAACGGCCACATGTTTGACACCAGCAAGAAAATAGATTTAACCGCCCAACGCCTTGCCAACATGAATCGCATCAACTGGTCAGTTTTACCTTTAGAAGATGCCATTGTTAGCGGCCCTGAAGATGGTCTTAAAATGGCAGTGTTTACCGACCCTGATTGCCCGTATTGCAAACGCCTAGAAGAAAACCTACAAAAAGAAACAGGTATTCGTGTTTATACTTTCCTTTTTCCACTCACCCAGCTACACCCTGATGCCTACGAAAAATCCAAGTCCATTTGGTGCGCTAAAGACCGGTACCAAGCCATGGTTGATGTGATGTTAAATAATAAAAAACTACCTAAAGCCACTTGCAAAACACCCATTGATGACAACATGAAACTTGCTGAGAAACTTAACGTCCGCGGCACGCCAACAGTTTTTGCAGAAGATGGTCGTAAATATACAGGTGGTGACATGAAAACATGGCTAAACCAAGGGAAATAGGTATACGTAACAACCGAGGCAAGTAAGCGTTTCGCTCTGTTCATATATTGGAGGCGCGACACTCATTAGCTTTGGTCATATCCAAATACTTTACACAGCAAACACTGAAAGCTAAAGACAATTAATGGTTGAGAATAACCGAAGAACCCAAGTCTGCATTGCGCTTGCTGACATGGTTATTTACCCAAAGCTCAAAACCTGCGTAGGTACTATAAAAGGTATTGAAAATCTGAGCCGGCATTCTGCATACAAGCGTGCGATTAACTGCA
>JAUZQX010000148.1 GCA_030950765.1 Ghiorsea sp. | reverse complement strand
TTATGTCGTGTTACACATGCTGATGTGATGTTGGGTACAGCCATGTACGATGTAGCCAAGCATATATTGCAACCTGAGCGCGTGATGCCATCGGCACAGGAGAAGTTAAAGTGAAGTATGTATTATTGGGCTTAACCTTGTTGCTCTGTGTGGCAACGGTTGGTATATATACAAATAATACTGTACAGGCAAAAGGTTTGAATATAATGCAGGATAAATATAAAGTGGAGAAGGAAATGAGCGATAGCAATGTAATAACAATTGAATTGGAAGCAGGTACGGTAGCCCTTGAACTTTACCCTGATGTAGCACCTAAAACGGTAGAATCATTTAAAAAACTAATCAGCAGTGGTTTTTATGATGGTTTGACCTTTCACCGTATTATCCCTGGCTTTATGGCACAAGGTGGCGACCCAGAAGGCACAGGCATGGGCGGACCTGGTTTTAGCTTAAAAGCAGAGTTTAACGACAAAAAACATGTGCGTGGCACATTGGCTATGGCACGTTCTTCGGATCCTGATTCAGCAGGTAGCCAATTTTATATTTGTTATGGTCCACAGCCCCATTTGGATGGGCAATATACTATTTTTGGTCAAGTAACTGAAGGTATGGAGCTGATTGATGATCTAAAAAATGGTGCTGTGATGAAGAAACTCAGTCTTGTTGAGTCTGGGGAATAATCACGATGACTGAGCAAGAAATGTTACAAATGTATGAAGATGCAGGTGCATTATTGAATGGGCACTTTGTTTTATCTAGCGGGCGACATTCAGCTCGTTATTTGCAATCAGCCTTGGTATTGATGCACCCGAACAATGCCACAGCATTGGCAAAAGAGTTGGTGAAAACCATTGATGCAGATGATTATGATATGGTGGTTTCACCTGCTATTGGTGGTCTGGTGATTGGGCAAGAAGTGGCGCGTCAATTGAACAAACCTTTTATTTTCACCGAGCGCAAAGAAGGCGAAATGCAAATGCGCCGTGGTTTTTCTATCCCTGATGGTGCCAAGCTTTTGGTGGTAGAAGATGTGATTACAACAGGTGGTTCGGTGCGTGAATGTATTGCCGTGGTGCGTGAGTTTGGTGGCAACCCAACAACCGTATTAGCGGTTGTTGATAGAGCGCCACTACAGCAAGGGCGCTTTGATATGCCACACCACACAGTCATCGCTTTGGATGTGGAAACCTTTGATACGAATAGTTGCCCGATGTGTAAACAAGGTACTGAAGCTATAAAACCTGGTAGTCGAGGTAATGGATGAGTAAGGCTGTCGTTCGTTGTTTCCCCTTTGGGGGCGTTGGCGAGTTTGGTAAAAATATGATGGTATATGCCATTGATGATGAAGCTATCATTGTTGATTGTGGCATGGGTTTTCCAGAACCTAGCATGCATGGTATTAATATTACCATTCCTGATATTGAAGCATTAGATGCATTAGGTCTTAAGATTCATGGTATTGTTTTAACTCATGGTCACGAGGATCATATCGGTGGTCTTCCCTTTTTATTGCCTCGTTTAAACCTTCCTGTGTGGGGTACACCGATTACCCTTGCTTTGGTGAAACATAAAATGGATGAAGTGAAGTTTAAACCTGAACTTCACCCCTTACCTGAAGATGGAACATTAACCCAAGTGGGTTCTTTTCAGGTGGAAGCGATTCCAGTAACGCATTCGATTATGGATGCTGTTTCAGTTGCGATTCATACGCCTTTGGGTGCGATTATTCATACGGGTGACTTTAAGTTTGACCCTTCACCTTTGGACGGGCGCGCCACTGCTTTGCATAGATTTGCCAAACTTGGTGATGATGGTGTGCTGTTGCTTTGTTCAGATTCTACCAATGCCACCCAAAGTGGTAGCAGCGCTAGTGAAGCAAGTGTGGGCGCTCCACTTAAACAAGCGATTTCACAGTGTTCGGGTAAGGTGATTGTATCGACTTTTTCATCGAATATGTTTCGTATTCAACAAATTATTGATGCGGCATTGGCTTGCGGGCGAAAAATTGCTTTTGCGGGTCGAAGTTTAGAGAAAAATGTTGAAATTACTAAACTTATGGGGCGTTTGAATTTACCTGATAGTCAGGTGGTCAATGTTAGGGAAACACAAAATATTGCAGACCGCGAGTTATTGGTGATTGCCACAGGCTCACAAGGTGAGTGGCGTGCAGCTTTGGCAAGGATTGCGCAAAACCAGTTTCCTGGCTTACGCATTGGTGCTGGTGACTTGGTGGTTTTCTCATCATCTTCCATACCTGGAAACGAGCGTGTTATTGCTGGTTTATATAATCATATTTACCGTCGTGGTGCGCGTATTTTGCATTCGAGACAGGCGCATTTGCATGTGTCAGGACATGCTCAGGCTCATGAGTTAAAAACCATGATTCAACTGACGCGTCCTAAATATATGTACCCCGTACATGGTGAATACCGCAATTTGGTTGAACATCAACACCTTGCTATCGCAACGAATGTACCTTATGAAAACACGATTATTGCAGAAAATGGACACAGCGTGGTTGTAACGGAATCGGGTATCAAACATGGTCCTGAATTTCCTGCGGGCGCTATTTTTGTTGATGGCTCAGGGCGTGATGAAGTGGACTACGGTGTGGTGAAAGACCGGCGTACCTTGGCTGATGAAGGTATGATTACTGCTGTGGTGTTGATTGACCAACATCAAGGCACTGTGATTGGTCAGCCAGAACTGTTAACGCGAGGTGTGCTTAACAATGAAGTATCTGAAGATGTTTTTGAGCAAGCTGCGGCGAGTTTAAGAGTGCATTTACAGTCTTTTAATCAAGAAACCTTGGCAGATATGGATACGGCCCGCGAAGAAGTACGCTTATGGGTACGTCGATGGTGCAAGCGAAAACTTGGTCGCCGCCCAATGGTTGTGACGACAATTTTGGAGGTTTAACCTTTGAGCTTGGATATACTAAACCCTAAAAATATTTGGCGTGAATCATTGGCTTTTTTGTGGTTGGCAGTGGTTGTGATGCTGGGCTTGGCACTGTTTAGCTATCAGCCCTCAGACCCTTCACTTAATCATGCGACAGATAATGTTCCTGTGAACATGTTGGGTTTGGCTGGTGCTTATGCTGGTGACATCTTGATTCAACTCTTGGGTTATAGTGCTTGGTTGGTGATTGTTTTGGGAGCGGTGTTGGCATTTCGTATTGGCATGAACAAAACACCTGTTTTTGGCTCATGGACTGCATTGTTTTGGTTGCCATTGTTGTTGGCGGTATCCTCATTGTTATCTGCTTATGTGGAAGATACACTTTATCCTGCAGGGGCAGGTGGTGCTCTTGGTTATTTGTTCGCACAAACTTTAACGCCAATTTTGTCAGCCCTTGGTCGGGATGTGGTATTGGTTGCGATGCTGTTGAGTAGTTTTGTTGTAGCCTCACATATTTCTTTGCTGACATTGGTACAACAAACCTTGCAAGGCGGGGTGTGGTTGTTCACAAAGGCTGCCAATTTTATCAAAAGAAAAAAAGATAAAGTGGCCATCAAGGTGAAGCAAAGGCAAGAGCGCGAAGAAGGCAGACAAGCGCGTGAAGAAGAAAAAAAGAAACGACCTGTACATATTGCCCAATCTGAACCTGAAATTGTGCGTCCTGAAGTGGTGGAAATTGCAGAGCGTGTAAAAATAGAAGAACATCAACCTGAGTTGGCATTGGGCAAACCTGAAGGTGAGTTTGTGTTGCCATCGTTAAAACTTTTTAAAGAACACCAAAAGTCAGTGAAAACGTATAGTGCAGAAGTATTGCAAGCCATGTCGCGTATGTTAGAGAAAAAACTTTTGGACTACCGCGTGGAAGGGCAAGTGGTGGCGGTGCAACCAGGCCCTGTGGTGGTGCAGTTTGAGTTTGAGTTGGCAGCAGGCACCAAAGTATCCAAGGTGATTGCTTTGCAAGATGATTTGGCTCGTTCTATGTCTGCCAACAGTGTGCGTGTAGCAGGTAATATTCCAGGTAAAAATGCCATTGGCATTGAGCTTCCCAATGAAGAACGTGAAATGGTGTTCATGCGTGATGTGTTTGCAAGCAAAGCCTTTGCGGATAAAAAACATATTTTACCCTTGGCTTTGGGTGTAGATATTGCGGGGCAACCTGTGGTAGTTGACTTGGCGAAAATGCCACATCTTTTGGTGGCAGGTACCACAGGTTCAGGTAAATCGGTGTCAGTAAACACCATGATTTGTTCTATGCTGATGAAATACACACCAGATGACTTACGTTTGATTATGGTTGATCCTAAAATGTTGGAATTATCCATGTATGATGATATCCCACATTTGTTGGTGCCAGTGGTCACCAACCCAAGCAAAGCTGCCAAAGCATTGGC
>JAUZQX010000147.1 GCA_030950765.1 Ghiorsea sp. | reverse complement strand
ATCGCATCACACAAATTCAGCCCGAAGGCAAAAAAGTTATGAATGCCGCCGACTATTTACGCGGTGCGCAAATCAAGCTTGGGGAAGTGCTGGCTTGAAAAAAGTCGGCATTGTGATTGCTGTCGAAGGCGGTGAAGTGCTCATTCGTGCGCAGCGCGACTCATCGTGTGGTTCATGTGCGGGTAAATCAGCTTGTGGTACGCTGGGCTCTTGGAATATCAAGGAAAAGAATAAAGATGATTTTGATATTCGTTTACCCAATGCTTTGCAAGCCAAAGAGGGTGATATTGTAACTGTAGAAGTGCCTGACCAATTGATTTTAACAGCGAGTATGATGTTTTATGGTTACCCTGTGTTGGCATTTTTGATTGTTGGTGCATTTGCCTTTCAATTTGCAGAAAACGTAGGTTTATCTGGCGACTTATTTTCTGCTGTGGGTGGGCTGCTTGGTGCAGGTGCCACATGGTTGTGGTTGATGAAACGAGTTGATGGTTTTGAAATGCCAAAA
Organism: Ghiorsea sp.; assembly: GCA_030950765.1. Lineage (GTDB taxonomy): Bacteria > Pseudomonadota > Zetaproteobacteria > Mariprofundales > Mariprofundaceae > Ghiorsea. Next base: position 8,368 of record JAUZQX010000147.1, on the reverse strand, counting down.
ATGGTTGAAATTCAAAAATGAGAACCCAATAAAAAAAGAGTATATCCAATTTCATAAAAGATTCATGTTCCGCTTTCAATGTTTTGCGTGCTTGAACTCATTACGCTAGAAGATAAGGAGATAGACCTTTGAAACAGATAATAAAACCTTTATTGATTACAACACTAATGCTGGTGTTGCCCCATTTAACCTATGCAATGCCTGATAGTTTTGCGGACTTGGCAGCAGAACAAAAACCTTCGGTGGTGAACATTAGCACTACGCAATATGCCAAAGCACCTCAGATGCAAATGCCATTTGGTAATATGCCAGGCACACCCTTTGACGATTTTTTCCGTGGTTTTCTGGATCAAATGCCCAAACAAGAGCGCCATGCTTTGGGTACAGGTTTTATACTTTCTAAGAAAGGTTTTATTGTAACCAATAATCACGTAGTTAAAGATGCCGATGAAATTGTTGTGACTTTAAGTGATGGCCAAGAGTTGCAAGCTGAATTGATTGGTACAGACCCTAAGTTAGACTTAGCCTTATTAAAAATTGATAGCAAAGGTTTACGAGCTGTTAAATTGGGTAACTCGGATAAGTTGCGCGTGGGTGACTGGGTTGTTGCTATCGGCAACCCCTTTGGTTTAGAGCAAACGGTAACCGCAGGCATTGTATCGGCAAAAGGTCGTGTGATTGGCTCTGGTCCTTATGATGATTTTATTCAAACTGATGCCGCGATTAACCCTGGTAACTCAGGTGGTCCATTGTTTAATGTTGATGGTGAACTAGTGGGTATTAACACAGCCATTTATTCACAAAGTGGTGGTAATAATGGTATTGGTTTTGCTATTCCGATTAACTTGGCAAAATCTGTATTTAAAGATTTAAGAGAAGATGGACGTGTGCAACGGGCAAGGTTGGGTGTGCGTATTCAAGATGTAGATAAAGCGACCATGCAAGCATTAGGCTTAAAAAACCGTTATGGTGCATTGATTCCACAAGTAGAAGCGGGCTCCGCCGCTGATAAAGCGGGTATTCAGGCGGGTGATGTGATTGTTGCTGTAGATGGGCAAGTTATTCGTAAAGCGCATGATTTGCCGATTAAAATTGCTCGCCATCAACCCGGTGACAAGGTGATTGTAGAAGTGATTCGCAATGGTAAACGAAAAGTAATTCCTGTGGTTGTAGAAGAAATGCCCGATGATATGGCGGCTCAAAAGCAACATCGCAAAACATCTATGGCGAAACATGGTTTGATGGTGCAACCATTGACCAAAGCTTTGGCTGAGCAATTACGAACCCGTAGTGATAAAGGCGTGGTGGTGAAGCAGGTATTGCAAGGTTCTGCTGCAGCTAGGGCAGGCATTCAACGCAATGATGTGATTTTGCGTATTGATGGTCATATGATTGATAGTGTTCGTAGCTTTGAGAAGTATGCAAAAAACCTAAACAAAGGGCATGCGTTGCGTGTATTGCTGGATAGACGAGGCGATCAGGTGTTTGTGATTGTTGTGCCACCCAAGGTACGGTAAAACATGCTTCCCTTGTTGCAAATGATGACTAGGCAGGGCTGCTCGTTGTGTGATGATGTGTATATTGCAGGGGATATGGCGCAGCGCGAAGGTTTGTGTTGCTTTGAGTCTGTGGATGTTGATCAAGATGAAACACTCAAAAAAAAGTACGGGCATGATGTGCCTGTACTTTTGATTGATGGTGTTGAACATGCGCGACATTTTGTAGAATATCCAAAATTGATTGTAGCACTAAGAGAGGCAAAAGAAAAAAATGAATAAACGAATTTTAGCAGCACTTGCAATGTTGGTCGTGGTTGCTGTTGCCTTGTCCACACTTATGCCTGAAGCCGTGAAACCCGTCCGCGCTGGCGATATGACTAAACCTATAAGTTTGCCAGATTTGCAAGATAAGTTGCAAGGGCTGCCTGAGGGAAAGGTAGTGTTGCTCAACTTCTGGGCGACATGGTGCCCGCCTTGTCGAAAAGAAATACCTTCTATGGTGAAAATTTATGATAAGTTTAAAGAAAAAGGTTTTGAGATTGTTGCCGTATCTGTGGATAAAAGTCGTGATGATGTGGTGAAGTTCGTGAAAGAACAAAAGATGAACTTCATGGTGTTGCATGATGTTAACTCATCAACAGCACAACAGTATGGTGTTTTTCGTTATCCAGAATCATTTATTATCGACCGCAGTGGTAAGGTTAGGCAGCATTTGAATGGTGCGGTGGAATGGATGGAACCAGAATTTGTGGATTATATAGAAAAACTATTGGCGGAACCTGTTGCCAAGTGAGTGCGGACACTGTTCAACAGCGCATCCATGAACTCAGGGGTGTTTTAAAAGGGCATAACTATCGATATTATGTGTTGGATGATCCCACAGTTACAGATGTAGTATATGATAAGCTACTCAGGGAGTTGGCTGATTTAGAGCATCAGCTTGGGCAACCAGTCCCAGAGGGTTCACCTACACAAACAGTAGGTTATAAACCTGACACAGCGTTTACTAGTCGCAAACATGCGATGCCTATGCTTTCACTTGCCAATGCTTTTTCGGATGAAGAAATTAGTGATTTTGTGCGCAGGCATAAAACTATTTTGGGCGATGATGTAAATATTGCCTATATTGCAGAACCCAAAGTGGATGGTTTGGCAATTAATATTTATTATGAATTTGGACAAATGGTTTATGCCGCAACCCGTGGTGATGGTGTTGCTGGTGAAGATGTTACTGATAATATTCGTTCAGTTGCAGGTATTCCATGGTCACTGACAGGAAATGTTCCTGACCAGTTCGAAGTGCGTGGTGAAGTATACATGTCCAAGGCATCTTTTGCGGCATTGAACCAGAAACAGCAAGATGCTGGTGAAAAAGTGTTTGCTAATCCACGTAATGCTGCCGCTGGGTCGTTGCGCCAGTTGGATGCCTCGATTACCGCCAAACGTAAGCTGTCCTTTTTTGCTTATGCTACGGGTTTGGGTGGTGATGGGTTCGCTTCCAACCAAAATGAACTATTATCCCAATTGTCAGGACAAGGTTTTGCCACCCAAGAAACAGCATTGCTTGCTGATGAACAAGCGATGTTTGCACACTATCAAGCTTGGATGACAAAACGCCCTAGTTTGGATTATGAGATTGATGGCATGGTGTTTAAGGTGAATGACTTTAAACAACAGAAGTTATTGGGTGCAGTGGCGCGATCACCGCGTTGGGCAATCGCTTATAAGTTTCCCGCTGAAGAAGTCGAAACGATTGTAGAAAAGATCACTTGGCAAGTAGGGCGCACTGGTGTTATTACACCTGTTGCCAATATGAAACCTGTGAATGTTGCGGGTGTGATGGTTTCACGAGCGACCTTGCACAATATTCAAGAGTTGGCACGAAAAGATGTGCGTGTTGGTGATAAAGTTGTGGTGCGCAGAGCTGGTGATGTGATTCCTGAAGTGGTAAAAAGTTTATCAATCAATGTGGGTAATCGTGCTGAACCAACACCTGTGCCTAAACAATGCCCTGTATGTGGTGCGGCTGTAGAGCAAGAAGAAGGTGAAGCTGCAATTCGTTGTACAGGTGGTTTATCGTGTCCTGCTCAACTTAAAGAGCGTGTGAAACATTTTGTGTCGCGAGATGGTTTTGATATTGAGGGTTTTGGTAGTAAATTAGCTGAAGCATTGGTAGATAAAGGGCTGGTCAAAACGATTGCGGATGTGTTTAAGCTTGATTATGAAAGAATGGCTACATGGGAAGGTATGGGTGAGAAGAAAATTGCCAACCTTAAGAAAGGGATAGAAAACAGAAAAACAATTGCGCTGGCTAGGTTTATTTATGCGCTTGGTATTCGGCATGTGGGGCAAGCCACGGCAACATCTCTAGCGCAGCATTTTAAAAGTTTAGATGCCGTCCAGCAAGCCAGCGAAGAAGATTTGTTGGAAATCAATGACGTGGGTAAGGAAGTGGCAGCGTCATTGATACACTTTTTTGATGAAGATCATAATAAGCAGGTGTTAGAGCAGATGTTTGATCATCAGCATCAAGTGCAGGTGCTGGAAGATGAAACACCTGAGATGGATAGTCAGCATCCATTGGCGGGGAAAACGGTGGTGATTACAGGTTCATTTTCTAATATTAAACGCAATCAAGCCAAGATTTTATTGCAGCAGTTGGGAGTCAAGGTGGCGAGTGCAGTCTCCAAGAATACCGATGTATTAATTGCAGGAGAAAAAGCAGGTTCTAAGCTGAAAAAAGCAGAAGAGTTGGGTGTTGAGGTGGTGGATGAAGCGAAGCTTTTGGCATGGCTGGCTTAATAAACTAAAAGACAGACAATAAAAAAGGCTTCCGAAGAAGCCTTTTTAAATTGATAAGTTGGTCGTTTATTTAAGCTTTTAGGCCTTTGATGTCAGCATTTAGGCGAGAAATACTGCGCGATGCAGTTTTAGCATGCATGATACCTTTGCGACCTGCGCGAGCAATCAATGATGTTGCTGTAACCATTGCTTCATTTGCAAGCTTTTGGTCACCAGCTTCAATAGCTTGCTGTACGCGTTTAATAGCAGTACGCATAGTAGATTTTTGTGCGCGGTTTTGGTCGCGTTTTTTGATGTCTTGACGGGCGCGTTTTAAAGCTGAAACATGATTAGCCAATGTGAAGTTCTCCTGATTGTCTATTCGTATTAGAAAGACAATACTCAATTATTTATACAAAATACTCAAATTTTCGCGAAATATACTTAGGCTTGTTCAAATGTCAACCGTAAAACATTAGGTTTCATGTAATTTTAATAATTGCTGGACGGACTTGCTTGTTAACGTTATAAATTCGCCCCATGAAAAAAGTAATTATAGCTCCCTCAATTTTATCGGCAGATTTTGCCAACTTAGAAAAAGAAATTAAAGCCATCGATGAAGGTGGATGTGACTGGGTTCACGTTGATGTTATGGATGGTACATTCGTACCACCAATCACCATTGGTGACAACATTGTCAAAGCCATTCGCCCACATACTAAAAAGGTAATGGATGTTCACCTTATGGTTGAACACCCTGAAACACAGGTTGAAGCATTTGCTAAAGCTGGCGCAGATATGATCACTGTGCATCAAGAAGCATGTGTACACCTAGAGCGTACATTGCAATTGATTCGCTCATTGGGCTGTAAAGCAGGTGTGGCGCTTTGCCCATCAACACCAGTTTCAACGCTTAAAAATGTTTTGCATTGCACCGACTTGATTTTGTTGATGAGTGTAAACCCTGGTTACGGCGGACAATCTTATATCCACGCTGTAACTGATAAAATCAAAGAAGCACGTGCAATGTTGGATGCTGTAGGTTCAGATGCTTATCTGCATGTCGATGGTGGCGTAAGCCCTAAAACTATCGAAGAAGTATCATCAGCAGGCGCAGATTGCTTTGTGGCAGGTTCTGCGGTGTATAATACACCAAACTATGCGGATGCAATTGCAGGCTTGCGTGCTTTAGCTGAAAAAGTTTAAGTTACAAAACTTGAAGGATTCTTGAGGAGGAAGGGATAGTATGACAGAACAAACAGATCATTCACGACGTAATTTTCTCTATGTTGCTGCAGGCGGTTTAGGTGCAGTAGCTGGAGGAGCAGCGGCGATTCCATTTTTAGGTAGTATGTTACCTGCGGCAGATACTCTAGCTGCAGCAACAACTGAATTTGATGTATCGACCGTGGTAGAAGGACAATTGGTTGTTATTGTGTGGCAGGGTAAACCTGTATTTATAACGAATCGATCCGATGAGATGTTAACACGTTTAGATGGTCATGATGATAATCTAAAAGATGTGAACTCTGAAGCGATTGAAGCTGTTCAAGCCGAATGGATGGATACACCAGAAAAACGTAAAACGCGCTCTATCAACCCTAGATATTTGGTTGTTGTAGCAAGTTGCACACATTTGGGTTGTATTCCTTTGTATAAACCAAGTGCAGGACGCGCCGAATGGGGTGATTCTGTACCATCCGACTGGGTTGGTGGTTGGCATTGCCCATGCCATGGCTCATTTTATGACTTGTCAGCTCGTGTTATCAATGGTTCACCTGCACCGCATAATTTACATGTTATGCCATACAAATTTATCAGCGACTCAGTCGTGTTGATTGGTTAAGGAGGGGTAAACGTGTTAGAATCAATGATGAAAACAAAATTGTTCGCGTGGGTAGATCGACGCACTGGTGCTGAGGCTATTATCAAGTCACAGCTTACTGAGTATCCAGCTCCAAAAAACCTTAACTGGATGTGGGTGTTTGGTGCGATTGCAATGACTGTCTTGGTATTGCAAATTGTGACAGGTATTTTCTTGGCTATGTATTATAAACCAAGTGCTATGGAAACACTGGGTGGTTTCTCAGTTGCATTTGATTCGGTAGAACGAATCATGCGTGATGTAAACTTCGGCTGGTTGCTTCGTTACACCCATGCTGTGGGCGCTTCTATGTTCTTCCTTGTGGTTTATATCCATATGGGTCGTGGCATGTATTATGGTTCATATAAAGAGCCGCGTGAGTTGATTTGGATTATGGGTGTTGTTATTTTGCTTATTATGCAAGGTGCTGCATTCTTTGGTTACTTACTTCCTTGGGGTCAAATGTCCTTCTGGGGTGCAACCGTAATTACCAATCTATTTGGTGCGATTCCAGTATTGGGTGATTTGATTGGCCAACTCTTGATGGGTGGCTTCTCCGTTGGTGACCCAACATTGAACCGCTTCTTCTCATTGCATTATTTATTCCCATTGTTGTTGGTTGCAATTGTTGCTGGTCATATTCATGCCCTTCATACAGTACACTCTAACAATCCTGACGGTATTGATTTGGATCAAAGTGATCCTAACAATGTAGTGATGTTCCATCCTTATGTAACGATGAAAGATGCATTTGCGGTATCATTATTCATGATGTTATACATGTATATTGTGTTCTTTAACCCACAAATGGGTGGTTACTTTATCGAAGTGGATAACTATGTACCTGCAAATAATTTGCAAACACCGGCACATATTGCACCAGTGTGGTATTTAACACCGTGGTACACAATTTTACGTTCTTTTGAAGTGAAGTTGGTTGGTATCGCAGCCATGGGTGCTTCTTTAGCCATTCTGTTTGTGTTCCCGTTCTTGGATAGGTCAAAAGTACGTTCGGCACGTTATCGTCCGATGTATCGTGGTATGGTTATCTTGTTCTTTATTGACGTGATTGTATTGGGCTACTGCGGCCATACTGCAACAACGGAAACATTGAAAGTTGTGGGCCAAATTGCAACATTCTACTATTTTGCATTCTTTATTGGGCTATTATTCTTGCCAAAAATTGAGAAAACAAAACCATTGCCGGAGGGAGTGTAACATGAAGTTGAACACAATTTTATTAAGCCTTGCTACGGCAGGTATGATGCTTACGTCAAATGTTGCCTTGGCTTCAGGTGGCGGGCATGTTTTAAAACATGCAAACGTTGATGTAACCAACCAAGAGCAATTATTGCGTGGTTTGACTGTATTTAGTGATGTTTGTATGGGTTGTCACTCAGCAAAATATATTACCTACAAAGGATTAATGGCTTATCCTGAGCTGGGTATTAGTCGTGAGTTGGCTGATGAATTGCGCGGAGAAAAACCAATGATGTCAGGTATGATTACAGATTTGTCTCCAGCAGATGCTACTGAGTCTTATGGTAAAATTCCGCCAGATTTATCTTTGATTGTGCCTGGTCGTCGTGGTGGTGTTGATTATGTATATTCTTTATTAACAGGTTATGCACATGACCATAATGAGAAGGTTCCTGATGGAAACTACAATACATATTTCCCAGGAAATAGTATTGCTATGCCGGATCCATTGGGGTGGTTAGACCATGATGCAGAGGATACTGCTGAGTTGGAACAACAAGCTGAAGATGTGTCTGCATTTTTAGCATTCATTGGTGATCCGCATCAAAATGAACGCCGTGCAATGGGTAAATATGTATTGGGATTCTTGCTTCTACTTACCATTGTATTGTTTTTATTGAAAAAAGAAGTTTGGAAAGATGTGCATTAAGTAACATCGTTCTTTTTTTGAAAACGCCTGCGCCTTGCGCGGGCGTTTTTTGTTTGTGAAGGTTGGTAAAAAAACCATTTGTGTTTAGCATTGCCTCCCATGCTTAAAAATACTCGTAATGTTATGCCGCTTTTGCATCATCGTGCCTTTTACCGTGTTGTGAGCAAGCAGCGGTGGTCTGTTTTTCAAAAGCGAGAAATGGAATTTTGGAAACAACCCCAAGCATTACGGACACGCCAAGTGTTCTGCAAACGGTATTATTTGCCTATATTACAGTCTGTAAGCCAAGATTTACTGGATCCCAATATCTTAGAA
>JAUZQX010000146.1 GCA_030950765.1 Ghiorsea sp. | reverse complement strand
TGTGCATAAAGGTGTGAGTGAGCCATACCGTATGTTCACATCACGGGCTGAATTTCGTTTGCAGTTGCGTGAAGATAATGCGGATATCAGGCTATCAGGTCATGCATTAGACCTTGGTTTGCTTAATAATGCTTGGAAGGCCCGTTATCAACAAAGACGTGAGATGTATACCCGTGCTGAAGAATCTATAAAAAAACTTATTGTAGGCACAGGTAAGGTGTGGGTTAAAAAACTGGATGATTTAGGTTTACCTGCTCCAAAACAGGGAATGTCTATTTCAGCATACTGCCATCGTGCAGATGTGGATGTTGGTCAGGTTTTACCACTACTTGGTTTAAGTGAATTAAGTGTTAGGGATGAGGCATCGGTACGTGCTTTACTTCATTATGATGGTTACTTGGATAAACAACAACTAGAAGTTGATAAGTTTAAAAACTTAGAAAGTATTAAAGTGCCGAATGATATAGATTACGCACTTGTGTTAGGTCTAAGTACTGAGGCTAGGCAGAAGTTAGCTTCAAGTCGCCCTCAAACGTTAGCTCAAGCTTCTCAGATATCAGGTGTTACACCTGCAGCAATTAGCTGTATGTTGATTTGGTTAAAATCAGCTTCTCGCTTGAAAGGACAAGTATGATACCTGACGTTACACAAAAGTTGTACTGTGATGAGGTGATGAAGTTTAGAAAGGTGTTGAACCTTACATCTATCAAAGACCCTTCCGTGTTTTATGATACCTTTATTAAACCATCTACTGAGCTATCAAAGTGGATTAACGACGGTGACATTGTTTTAGATATTGGTAGCGGCATGGGTGTTCCCGGAATACCTCTGTTAATTCATAATTCTAATGTTCAAGGTATTTTGGTTGAGCGAAGAAAAAAACGTACAGAGTTTATACGCCATGTTATACGAAAGTTAAAATTAAACGGTGTAGCTTATGATGCAGATATTAATGACCTTGACCCGTTGGGTGCAACGGTATGTGTGGCAAGGGCTGTTTCAGAGGTTCGTTTGTTATTAAAGATGTGTGATAAACATATTATAGATGGTGGCAAAGCTGTATTGCCCGTGCCTGATGATGCGGTATTGCCAGAGGTTAAGGGTTGGTTTTTGTTTGAGGATTATCACCCACATAACATGCAAAGAATTGCATGTTATGTTAAAGGTGTACAAGAAGCTGGTGGAGGTGTTTCACGTGAAACATAAAAATTTAGGTCCTGTATTTTCAATCGCAAACCAAAAGGGTGGGGTAGGCAAAACAACCACAAGTATAAACCTAGCAGCATCACTGTCAGCTTTTGATAAACGAGTTTTGGTTCTTGATTTAGACCCACAGGGTAATACAACCTCAGGTTTAGGTGTGGATAAAGACACTGTAAAAGTAGGGATGTACGAATTATTAAGTCGAGGTGCATCTTTAAAAGAAGCGATTATGGAAACGGAATGCGAAGGCCTATATTTGGTTCCCGCAACGATTGATTTATCAGGTGCTGAAGTTGAACTGGTAAACTTGGATGATAGGGAGGCAATCTTAAAGTCTTGTTTGCAACAGTATGAAGGTGAACCTTTTGATTATGTTATTATTGACTGCCCACCAGCCTTGAATATGTTGACCATTAATGCACTCACAGCTTCGGATAGAGTGTTGGTTACATTGCAAACTGAGTTTTATGCCATGGAGGGTTTAAGTCAGTTGATGGATACGATTCGCCGCGTTCGGGCAAACCTGAATGAACATTTGGAAATTGAGGGTATTTTATTAACCATGGTGGATAGACGTAATAATTTATCCAGTCAGGTGGAAAAAGATGTGCGTGAGTATTTTGGTGCACAGGTGTATGAAGCTGTGGTTCCTCGGAATGTACGTTTATCGGAGGCACCGAGTTATGGTATACCTGTGATGTATCATGATTTACGCTCTAAGGGAGCTCAAGCATATTTTCAGGTGGCACAAGAAATGATGCAACGTGAATCAATTGCGGTTTAATGATATGGAAGGGATGGGCTAAGATATGAAAACACCACAAAAAAAGAGGCAAGCATTGGGAAGAGGTTTGAATGCACTGCTTGGTGATAAACCAACACCTGAAGTGCTGGCGCAAGCAACATTGATTTCAATTGCGAAAATAAAACCAAATAAGTATCAACCCCGCTCTAATTTTGATTCAGATGAGTTGCAAGCATTGACCGATTCTATTCGTCGTGATGGTGTGTTGATGCCAATATTGATTCGTCCAATGGGTGACGGCTATGAATTAATTGCTGGTGAGCGGCGTTGGCGTGCTTCACAAATGGCAAAGTTACGAGATATTCCTGCTGTGATTCGAGATGTCGATGACTTACAGGCTTTGGAGTTAGCAATTGTAGAAAATGAGCAACGCGATGATTTAACTGCGGTGGAATCGGCACGTGCTTATCGTCGCTTGATGGAAGAATTTAATTACACACAGCAACAGGTGGCTGAAAGTATTGGTGTCTCCAGAGTTCAGGTGAGTAACTTGATTCGACTTCTACAACTCCCTGAGGCTATTCAAATGATGTTAGAAGAGCGTAAGTTGAGCATGGGTCATGCTAGACCCCTGGTAGGGCTTGCTTCTATGGATGCCATTACGTTGGCGAAAACATGTGCTGAGAAAGGCTGGAGCGCTAGGCAAATGGAAAAAGAGGCGAGGAAGATTGGTTCTTCTAAACCTGCCAAAGTTGAAGTGGATACTGATATTGCTGCACTAACAGAAGAGCTTAAACGAAACCTGGGTTTATCTGTAAACTTAATACGGAAAAAAGATGGTTCTGGTGAGGTTAAAATTGCATTTTCACACAAACAAGAGTTGGATAAAATTATAAAAAGTTTGAGAGGTTACTAATAGTCACGTGGACATGATTTTGTTGTTAAAAAGGTGGGGGAAACACAGTCTTTTATTGTTTATGATCATCTTTTTTATATTTGTGCTGTTGGTAACATCCATACAAGGCAATGCTGGAAGAGATGATACACCGGTTGTGCATAAAGAGTGGATTTTACCATCTATCAAACATGTTCAAGGCAACACGGTTACGGAAGTGGTTAAAAATGGTGATACTGCAGGTTTGGTGCTGGCAAGGTTAGGGCTTCCTACATCGGAAGTTGGAAATATCATTCAAGTTGCTGCGCCAGTATATAACTTAAAAAATATACATATTGGTCACAAGTTCCAAAAAAATATTAGTAATGATTATATTAAAGTCACCTATCAAATAGATGCAAAAGAGCGTTTAGTTTTAACCACTGAATCAGGTCAACCATGGCAAGCAGAAATTCTTTCACGACCCTTATTTATACGAACAGATATGGTGGAAGGTGTCATTCAGGGCAGCCTGTTTTACGATGCAGGTAAAGCTGGCTTGGAAGATGCGCTAACGATTCAGTTGGTGGATATTTTTGCTTGGGATATTGATTTTGTTCGTGACCTTCGTAAAGGGGATACTTTTAAAGTTTTATATGAGGAAGCTTTTGATGATGAGGGTCGGCGTGTTGATTACACGATTTTATCCGCAGAGTTTGTGAATCGAGGGCATGTGTACACAGCGATTCGCTACAAAGATAAAAAAGGAAACTTTGAATATTATGACCAAGAGGGACGAAATTTACGCAAGACGTATTTGAAATCACCTGTTCGTTACTCACGCATTTCTTCACGGTTTTCAGCGTCTAGGAAACATCCTGTTCTAGGTTATACACGTGCCCACCGTGGTGTAGATTATGCGGCAAAATCAGGCACACCCATACGTTCAATCGGTGATGGTAAAGTAGTTTACAAAGGTTGGAAGGGTGGTTATGGGCGTTTTATTGAAATTAGGCATACCAATGGAATTCACTCCACAGCTTATGCGCATATGCGCAGGTATGCTAAAGGAATAAGAAAGGGAAGTTATGTTAAACAGGGACAAATCATCGGTTATGTGGGGATGACGGGTTTGGCGACTGGTCCACATCTCCATTTTGAATTTAGGTCTCGCGGAAGAGCTGTTAACCCTTTGCGTGTAAAACATAAAGCAGCTAAACCTGTACCCAAAACAGAAATCACAGCATTTCGACTCAAAGCCAAAGAAATGATGCACATCATGACGGTTCAAAGTCAATTGAATGCATGGGGATAAAACATGACAAATGATATTGAGCAACAAGATCTATGGATTTTACAGGCTGAAACAGTGCTCGATATTGAAATCGCAGCGCTGGAGAAACAAAAGTCAGCACTTAATGATGATTTTGTAAAAGCAGCATCCTTGATTTTAAATCTCAAAGGTAAGCTGGTGATTATTGGCATGGGCAAGTCGGGAATTATTGCGCGTAAGATTGCGGCGACCTTTGCCTCAACAGGTACTCCAGCTTTTTTTGTTCATGCGGCTGAAGCACAGCATGGTGATTTGGGCATGATTACCAGCGATGATGCTGTGTTGGCTTTGTCACATAGTGGCGAAACGGATGAAGTGTGTGGTTTGTTGCCAACTATTAAACGACTGGGTGCCCCTATTATTGCCATGACAGGAGGTAAAATTTCGACGTTAGCAAAACATGCGAATTATTTGTTACATATTCCTGTCACTGAAGAAGCTTGTCCGATGAACCTTGCGCCAACAGCATCAACCACTGCTACGTTGGCTATGGGTGATGCGCTAGCTGTTGTGGTGTTAAAACACCGAGGTATTCAACCTGAAGATTTTGCGCGGGTTCATCCCGCAGGAAGTTTAGGGCGGCGTTTGATGTCAGTGGCCGACGTGATGCAATCAGGAGATAAAATCCCCATGGTTTCACCCGATGCCCACCTATCCGATGCGATATTTACCATGAGTAGTTATCGTTTGGGTATTACAGCTATTGGTGAGGCAACAAAGCTAGAGGGTTGTTTAACCGATGGTGATTTGAGGCGTATTTTACAACAAGATGGTCAAATGGACATGACTACCTCTGTTGATTTGGTCATGCATAAAAAACCACACACCATTGTTGATACACATCTGGCAAGTGAAGCTGTACGTATGATGGAAGAAAAGAAGGTGACAGTATTGTTTGTCATCAATGATAAAGATGAATTGGTGGGTGTTGTTCATCTTCACGATTTATTACAGGCAGGTATTGCATGAATTCATATCAAAGTTTCCCTTTAGATATTGCTAAAGGCATCAAAATGCTGGTGTTGGATGTAGATGGTGTACTCACAGAAGGGCATGTAACGATGACCGATAATGGTGATGAAATTAAGAATTTTAATGTGCGTGATGGGCATGGTATTAAAATGTTGCAACGGGCGGGTATTGAAGTTGCTATTTTGACGGGTCGTAAGTCCAAAGTGGTGGCGCATAGAGCAGCAGACCTTGGTATTCAATATTTGATTCAAGGCAGCTTACGCAAAGCAGATGGTTTAAAAGATTTATGTGCACAGGCAGGTATTTCCCCTGAAGACTGTGCTTATATGGGTGATGATGTGATTGATTTGCCAGCTATGCGCCAATGCCGCTTAAAAACAGCGCCATTGGATGCTTACAAAGGTGTATTAAAACACGCAGCATGGGTATCAGAGTATGCAGGTGGACACGGTGCGGTGCGTCAGTTGTGTGAAGGTTTGATTTTAGCGAACCAGGCTTGGGATAGCATTTTAGAGCAGGCCTATGGCGTGTCAGCACAGGACTGTGGCTGGTAAATCATTGTGCTCACCCAATTAAAGTGGTCTTTTGTGGGTTTAAGTATTGGCAGTGTGATACTTGCTATTTACTTTATGCTTACAGCCAAACATAGCATTCAAGAAGTATTGGATATTGCTGCGATTCAATCGGGAAGCAGGGTGACTAACCCTGATATTAAATCGTATCAAGGGGACAGTTTAAGCTGGCGTTTACAAGCTAAAAGCGCGATAGAAAAAGGAAATACATTGTTGTTAGAGCAACCTTTGATTGATTTGTATACGACATCGCGCCAAGTCATCCCTGTGAAAGGGGATAGAGGTGATTATAATAAAAAGAAAGCGATTGTTTACCTTCAAGGCGCTGTGTCCGTGCAATACCAAGGCTGGGACTTAACAAGTGAAAGGCTTTATTTCTATCAGAAAAAGAATGTACTGCATATTCCAGATACTTTTGAAATGAGTAAAGAAGGTATATTTATTTCGGGTAAAAACATGCGCGTATGGCAAGAACAGGGTAGGGTTTCTGTTCAAGATGGGGTACACATGGCAATTGAGGAAACACAATGAAGTGGTGGTTGATGCTATGGGCATTAAGTTGTGCCCAGGTTGTTTATGCACAAACAGATAGTGCAGAAAAGATGACTGTGGATGCCGATAGGTTTGAGTTGTTTCAGGAAAACAAACGCGCTGAGTTTTATGGGCATGTGGTTGTACACCGTCAAGGTATGGTGATGAAAGCGAATCAAGTGAAGGTTTGGTATCAGGATATTGGCGGTAGAAATGAGCTTAAATCGTTGGTTGCGACGGGTGATGTGGTGATTACTACCCAAGTCAAACAAGGCAGTGCTGATCGTGCAACATTTGAGGCTGGTTCAGAGATGTTAATTTTAACTGGGAATGCACAAGTCAAAGATGAAAAAAGTGTGCTTAAGGGTGAAGTTATCGAATACAACACAGCAACAGAAGACATTAAAGTACGCAAAGGTAAGTCGGGCAAACAAGTGCAGTTTACATTTGGTGAAGAAGGTCAGTGATGGGAAAAGCACATTTATCGGCACAAAACCTAAAAAAAGTGTATGGCCATAAAACGGTTGTGCATGATGTAAGCCTTGAAGTATTTTCTGGTGAATGCGTAGGGCTACTTGGTGCAAATGGCGCGGGTAAAACGACCAGTTTTTATATGGTGTGTGGGTTGGTCGAAGCTGATGGTGGTGATGTTACTTTAGATGGCGAATCCATTGTTGATATGCCCATGTATCAAAGGGCACGCAAAGGTATCGGTTATTTACCACAAGAAGCCAGCGTGTTTCGTAAAATGACTGTGCGGGATAACTTATTAGCGATTTTTGAAACTCTGGACATACCTAAGGAACAAATGCACGAAGAACTAGACGCTTTGTTGGCTGATTTTGGTTTGGAAGCGGTGCAAGAGCAAAAGGCATACACTTTGTCGGGTGGGCAGCGGCGGCGTACGGAAATCGCCCGTTGTTTGGTGACTAAACCCAAATTTGTGTTGCTTGATGAGCCATTTGCAGGCGTTGACCCCATTGCCGTGGAAGATATTCAGGGCATTATTCGCGACTTACGCGATAAAGGTTATGGTATTTTGATTACTGACCATAATGTGCGAGAAACATTGAGTATTTGTGACAGAGCATATTTGATGACGGCTGGTGAAATTTTGGTGCAAGGCTCTGCGGAAGAGATTGTGAACAACAAAGATGCACGTCGCCTTTATTTTGGCGAAAGCTTTAGTTTATAAGGGGTATAAATTATGGATAAACAGCAACATAGCCCCATCATTATTGCCATGACAGGTGCATCGGGCGCACCCTATGCCTTGCGTTTAATTGAGCGTCTAGCCAAGCAAGAAATTCAACTGCACTTGTTGATTTCGGATGCTGCAAGAGTGGTATTGGACAAAGAGTCGAATTTCAAGCTGACCTCAAATCTTGATGACATGGCACAAGAAATTGCAGATTTTGTGGGGGTGGATGCCAAGTATCTCACATGTTGGGGCAATAAAGATTGGATGTCGCCTGTCGCCTCTGGTTCGGCGGACATGCAGGATATGGTGGTGGTGCCTTGTTCTATGGGTTCGCTGGCTAGAATTGCCACGGGTGCATCAAGCAATTTGATTGAGCGGGCAACCGATGTGATGATGAAAGAAAAGAAAAATTTGGTGCTTGTGCCACGTGAAACACCACTGTCTGAGATTCATCTTGGGCATATGTTGACCCTTTCTAAGATGGGTGTGCGTATCATCCCTGCCATGCCAGGGTTTTATCATGAGCCGAAAACGATTGATGATTTGGTAGATTTTATGGTGGATCGTATCATGGATCATCTTAATGTAGATGATGGCGCAAATATTCGCTGGGGAACAGGAGAGTAACATGG
>JAUZQX010000145.1 GCA_030950765.1 Ghiorsea sp. | reverse complement strand
GGCTTAACCACCATAGCGCTTTGTTTGCTAACGGCTGCGGTGGGCGGCATGATTATTCGTGTGCAAGGTCTGCAAACGTTGCTGCAAGCTAAAAAAAGTATGCAACAGCACGAGCTGGCGGAACATGGGCTTCATGGTGTGATGTTGGTGATTGCAGGCGTGTTTCTTTTTATTCCAGGTTTTATCACCGATACACTGGGTTTTTTGTTGCTAGTGCCAGCCGTTCGTCGCTGGATTGTACGTAAAACATATAAACCTTTTCCACATGCTGCTGATGTTTCAGGACATCAACATCAACGTTATCCCAATGTTGAAGTGATTGATGTTGAAATCATTAAGAAAGATTAGTTTTGCGTGATTGCAAGGCTACGGTATGTATCATACCCTTGAGCCTGCGTGATTGAAAAATATAACCGCGTACTTTCTAAAAATTGTATGATGCGGAAGAGGTTGGTAAATGTGTAAATTACAAGCAGTAGTGCTTGCCGGTGGTTCAGGTACACGGTTGTGGCCGATGTCTAGACAACAATTACCCAAACAGTTTTTAAAGTTAGCAGGTGAGGAGTCCTTGCTGGCGGCAACCATTTCACGTTTATCCCCCATGGTTACACAAGATGATGTTTGGGTAGTTACCAACGAAGCACATGCCATGGGCGAAGCTTTCTCAGAGCTCGATCATTTGCGTACTATTCTTGAGCCATGTGGCAGGGATACGGCTCCTGCTATTGCTTTGGCCGCCGCCTTGCTGCAAGAAGATGGCGCTGACCCTGTGATGCTGGTGCTTCCTGCTGACCATTTGATTCAGGATATACCTGCTTTTCACCAAGGTTTGAAACATGCCATACAAGCTGCGGAACAAGGGCATTTGGTAACATTCGGTATTGTACCAGAACATCCTGATACAGGTTTTGGTTATATTCAAGCTGAAGGTAGTGAAATTGCATGGTCGTCTGTTCAGCGTTTCACGGAAAAACCAGACTTAAATACTGCCAAGACCTTTTTAAAGGAAGGTAATTATTTTTGGAACTCAGGCATGTTTGTGTGGAAAACATCAGTGATTCTAGCAGAGATTAAGAAGTATCAACCTGAGATGTACCAAGCTTTGCAAGTCATGAAGAAAGCTTGGCTTGCAGGTGAGCCTTGGCAAGAGGTAGTGCGTCATCAATTTCAGAATATGCCTTCGATTTCAATTGATTATGCCGTGTTGGAACCAACGGATAATGTGGTGATGGTACCTGTGTCTATGGGTTGGTCGGATGTGGGTAGCTGGGATGCGGTATTTGATATTGCAGAAAAAGATGTGGATAACAATGCGTTAAGTGGGCATGTGATTGCCATTGATTGTAAAAACAGTTTGTTGCGTAGTGAGTCGCGTTTGATTGCTGCAGTGGGTTTGGAAAACATTATTGCTGTAGAAACACCTGATGCCATTTTATTGTGCCCTAAAGATGAAAGTCAAAGGGTTAGAGAAGTGGTTGCAGCGCTTAAAGATACGAAAGGTATTGAGCTTGAGGAGCACACTACAGTCAAACGTCCTTGGGGAAGTTATACTGTGCTGGAAAACGCTGAAGGTTATAAAATGAAACGCATTGTTGTTGAGCCTGGCGCCAGTTTAAGCCTGCAAAAACATCAGCATCGTTCAGAGCATTGGATTGTGGTGTCAGGTACGGCAACAGTCACACGAGGGGATAAAGTGTTTACGGTTGCTAAAAATGAAAGTACCTATATCTCGATTGGTGAAAAGCATCGCTTGGCTAATCAAGGGAAAATACCATTACAAATGATTGAGGTGCAGGTCGGTGAGTATTTGGGTGAAGATGATATTGAGCGGTTTGAGGATAATTATGGTAGAGGTTAAGTACCTTCAGTAAAAGTTTGATTGGTTGTTTAAACAGCCCTGCTCCGTAAATTAGAGAGACTGTGTTCAATGGTGTGTGGTACATGAGTTAAACTTGGGTCTTTGGTTTTACAGACCGATACTTTATCTCGCTGAGCTAGCCTTCTTTTTGAGTAAGCCTGCATTATATCATGCAGGGTTTTGATAATGCAATTGGCACATTAATATTTTTTAAGTTGCGCCGCATGCCATAGAAGGTCTATATTTGGCTTATGAATAGGTTTCCTTATGATTAAAACACAAGCCTTGGTGCGATCTTTTGATGGTGTAAAAGCCTTAGGTGGCATTGATTTGCATATCGAAAAAAGAAAAGTAACAGTCATCATGGGTGGTTCAGGCTCAGGTAAGACCACCTTGTTGCGGCTTTTGGCGGGTTTAGAGGCACCAACCTCGGGCTCGATTCTATTTGCGGGTGAAGATTTAGCCTCAGTAAGTAAAAAACGCCTGTATGAGTTGCGTATGCGGGTGGGTATGGTGTTTCAATACTCTGCCTTGCTCAATTCTTTGGATGTGTATGAAAACGTAGCCTTTCCTTTACATGAACATACGGATTTGGATGAAAGTGTGATTCAAACCATGGTGACCATGAAACTAGAGCAAGTGGGTTTGCGTGGTTTTGAATGTATGATGCCTTCACAACTTTCAGGCGGCATGGCCAAACGTGTGGCATTTGCACGGGCATTGGTGATGGATCCCCAAGTGGTATTTTTTGATGAACCTACATCAGGTTTGGACCCGATTTCTGCAGGTGTGGTGAGCACTTTAATCCATGAGACAACAGCCAAAACACGCATGACATCTGTGGTGGTCACCCATGACGTAGAGGCAGGTTTAAAGATTGCCGACCATGTGATTCTATTATGGCAAGGGCAGGTGATTGCTGAAGGTAGCCCTGAAAGCATACAACAAAGTGAAGACCCAAGAGTACAACAGTTTATTAAGGGTGAACCCAATGGTCCTATTCCATTTTCGCGTAGTCAAACAGCCTATATTGACGACTTGATGCATAAACCTGGTTGCGTGAGGATGGCATAATGGAAGGAATCATGAACATGGTTGGGCAGGTTGGTCGCAATGTGATTCAAAGTGTTGCCAAGCTTGGTGATGCAACTTTATTTGCATTGGCAACACTACGTCTCCTCTTTGCTAAACCTTGGCAGGGTAAACATTTTGTAATGCAAATGTATGCGGTAGGTGTGGGATCACTAATTATTGTTGTGATTACGGGCGCATTTACGGGTATGGTATTGGCACTTCAAGGTTATCATATGCTGGTAAAAGTTGGCACAGAAGCCTTGTTGGGTCCTTGGGTTGCTTTATCATTGATTCGTGAGTTAGGGCCTGTGCTTGCGGCATTGATGTTTGTTGGTCGGGCAGGTTCGAGTATTACCGCTGAGATTGGTATTATGCGTGTGACTGAACAAATGGATGCTTTGGAAATGATGGCGGTAAACCCTCAGGCACGGGTGATGTTGACGCGCATTATTGCATGTGCCATATCATTGCCATTACTGGTGGCAATTTTTGATGTGGTGGGTTTATTTGCAGGTTATTTGATTGGCGTGGAAATGTTGGGTGTGAATGGTGGTGTGTATATTGGTGAAACCATCGACAAGGTTGGAATGATTGATATACAGGCAGGTATAACCAAGTCGATTTATTTTGGTTTGTTGGTGGGGATTATTTGTACATATATGGGGCAACGGGCAACAGCGACAACCGAAGGTGTGGCCAAAGCAACAACACGTGCAGTGATGTTATGTTCGGTGATGGTGTTGGTTGTCGATTATATTATTACATCGTTTTATCTTTAGGAGAATATAGGGTATGAGTGGATATAAAAAGATTGAAATGGTTGTTGGCATATTTGTGCTTGTTGGGGTGATGAGCATAGCTTGGCTAGCGGTTGAGCTTGGCGGCGTTGGCGGATTGGGAAGTAATGGGTATAAGGTAATTGCAATATTTGATGATGCTGGCGGTGTGCGCACTGGGAGTGATGTGATGCTTGCGGGAGTACCCGTAGGGCAAGTTATTTCGGTCACGTTGAAAGACAATGAAGAAGCCGAAATGGTCTTTAATATTAAAGAAGGTGTATTGATTGCGTCGGATGCCACAGTTTCTATTCGCACCAAAGGTTTGATTGGTGAAAAGTTTGTGCGTGTAAACCAAGGCTCGGAAGAAGACTATTTGGCTGAGGGTGATGAGTTTGAAGATACTGAGTCAGCAATCAATATCGAAGATTTAATCAGTAAATATATTTTTAGTGGAGAAACCAAATGAAAATATCCATAAAAAGTTTGATGCTGGCGTTAGTGATGGTGTGTTATATGCCTATGCAACTGTTGGCCAGCGAAGATAACCCTAAAGTTGTCGTTGAATCTACGGTTCAGGCGATTATTGATGTGTTAGAAACACGCGCAGATAAAGCGACAATTACAGATGCAGATAGAGAGGGTATTCGTCAGGTGGTTGCGGGTAAGTTTGACTACCGTGAAATGTCACGTCGCAGCGTAGGTAAACCTTGGAAAAAGATGACAGCTGAGAAGCAAGTTGAGTTTACAGAACTTTTTCGTCAAGTATTGGAGTATTCGTATGGTAACCAATTGGCAGGGTATCATGGGCAAAAAGTTGTTTTTGAAAAGGCTGATTTCAAGAAAGATAAAGCACGGGTCAAGGGTGCTATCATTGATGATAACAAAACGATTCCTATGGAATATCGATTGCATCAAACGCCAACGGGTTGGCAGGTTTATGATATTAAAATTGAAGGTGTGAGCATGATTATCACATTCCGCAAAGATTTTAAGTCGATTATCAAAAAGAAAAATATTGATGGGCTGATGGCAACACTACAACAGAAAATCGATAAACTTAAAGCAAAAGGCTAGGTTTCATTTCAAAATTGTTACAGTTTTTTGCATAATATATGTTAAAGCTATGTTTGATTCGAGGCTGCCGTATCATTTTGATGTTGGTGATATTTACCCTGTTATCATTAGTGCTTTTTTTTCTTGTCGCACCCAATGCAAATGAATTTGAGCAATATATCGAAACTAAACTTCAAACAACATTACATGCAGAGCAGGTTGATATATCACAGGTACAATTGGCTTGGCATGCAGGGCCCGTGCTTGATATAGGCCGTGTTGATATTGTTGCTCCGTCCTTTGTTGTAGAACAGGCAAGTATTCAAGTTTCTTATTCATTGTTCGACATGTTACTCGGTAGTTTAGCACCTGAAATTATCATCCAGGATGGTAAGTTAGGTTTTGATTTGGATGTGAAAAGTGAGCATGCTTTTAAACCTTTGAATGTGAAGTTCACGCTTAAAAATATGCAGCTGACCTTGCTTTATCAACAACAAAAACAAGTCTTATATGATGCAAATGTCTATATCAAACCTTTAGCCCAAGATGTGTTGGTGCAGGCAAAGGGGTTGATGGTTCATGTTGTATTGAATGACGACTACCTACCTAAATTGGTGCGTTTAAATATTGAAGATTTTTCTGGCTTTCCAGCATCTTGGATGGTTTATGTACAAGGTTTATCTGCGGTTCACTTTAATCTACAGCAACAAGATAAGTTAGCATGGCAATGGGATGTAAATATTCAAGGTGACCATAGTTTGGTGGCGGTTGATGAGATTCATCTGCGGGTTCCATTTGAGCATTTTATTGCTCAAGGTGATGTTGCCCTAGAACAGGGAGAGTCATTCGCCTTACAAACATTTAATGCAAACACACTCAACTGGAAAGGCAAAGACGATTTTGCAAATACTACATTATCTTGGAAAGATGATATATTGCATTTGGAAGTTTTGGACGCAACAGCATCGATGCCCAAACTTTGGTCTTGGTTATGGATGTTGGGTGGCAATGATTGGCACACTTGGTTGAGCCAGATGCATCATGGCAGGGTTAAAAATGTTCGTGGCACATTGGATTTGCCATGGTCAAAACCATTGGTTTTAGGTTTGGCGCAAGCGCGATTCTCAGATATGACATATCATGTAACTACACAAGTTTCAGAGGCAGATATTGCTTTGGGTTTGGCAGATGATTATTTGTATCAAGTTGTGGCTGATGTGGAGCTTGATGATAAACAGTTGCATGCTTCTATACAGCAAGCGGACTTGAATGGTGGTATAGGTTTGGTGTCGGGTGATTATAAAATCATTTGGAAAACACTGTTGATGGAAATTAATGCACAGGGTGTTGCCGACGTAGGTAAACTGCATACATGGTTAGAGCCTGAATCTGCGCAAGTGTTGCACTGGGGAGAAGCACCTGCTAAGGCAGAGGTACGTATGCTTTGGTATGCCAACAAAGCAGAGCCAGAAAAAACTATTGTTCAGTTTTACCCTGATGACAAAGTATGGGCGCTTAAACCCAATGGTATTGCTTTGAAAGTTGAATCAGGCATGGCTGTTTGGGATTATAATCGTGGTTTAGACTTGAGCAATATGCAGGTCAGTACACCTTGGTTTGAAGGTGAGCTAAGTATGTTTCTTGATAAGCAACAGGCTTGGGCATTGGACAATTTATCGCTAACTGGTGTTGCGCCGCTGGCGAATCTTACCCGTGACTTTTCATTACCGATTATTCAGCCGCAAGGTGATACAACATTTGAGCTTGGTTATGCGGATAAACAGTGGCAAGCGACGTTTGATTTTCAAAAGAATACTTGGAAAAGCTTTGCAGGATTTGCTAAACCTAAACAAGATGAACTTGCATTAAACCTTGCTGGAAAGCCTACCTCAACAGCCTTGTTGCCCATATATTTTCATCAGATGCAGGTCAAACAGGATGGGTTTGATATTGATGGTAACCTAACTATTGAACATGATAAGTTGGATTTTAATTTTGAACATATTAAAACTGTATTGGTTGAAGGGCAAATGCGTTTGCTTATGCCCTTGGATTCACGCCTACCGTGGGGTATTGAGTCGAACACATCCTTTTTAAACCAGAAGTTGATTCACCCATATATTACAAGTGAACAACCAGTCTCCGATGGGCAACCGTCACGACCATGGCAAGTATTTGCAAGCACCAAGAGCTTACTTTGGAATAAAAGTACGATAAAAGATGTGCAAATTCAGTTTAATTCGGATACACAAAGTACGGGACTGTTCACAGCAGCCTCAGCGGATATTGGTGCATCACATCTACAAAATATCGAAACATCTTTTACAATGCTGGAACATGGAAAGGTTGATTTGCATTATTTGCAAGCAGATGGCTCTGACCAGCATGTGATGGTATCGGGGTCTGTAAAACCTAATCTTGATGGTGTTTTTGTTTGGCAAGGTTTGGCATTGATGTCTGGTAAATTTGGGACTTTGATGCAGCAGGCAGAGTTGGACCAGTTATTTAAAGAAGGGGATATGCAGTCTTTATTTCTTGGTAGTGGTGAGTTTAAGCAAGGTGAACCTTGGTGGCGTGGCATGAAGGGTAGCTTGCGTTTGCGTGTTGATGATGGACGTATACTGGAGGGTGGTACGTTAACACACCTTTTGGCTGCGATTAGTTTGGTTGATTTACCTAAATATTTGATATTTCAGCGCGGAGATGTTGTGGGTGAGGGTTTGTTTTATAACAAACTACAAATTGAAGCTGAGTTTAATGCTGAAATTTTAGATATTAAACAACTGGCGCTGAAATCATCCGCCTTGGATGCAGGTGGCACTGGAAAGGTCAACTTGGATACAGGTGATTTGGATATCCTTTTGATTGCAAGACCGTGGCAAAATATTGAGGCTATTATTGGTAGTATCCCTTTGTTTGGCTACCTTTTGGCAGGGGAAGATAAAAGTTTCTTACGTAAAGTGTACCGCATTCATGGACCAGCATCGGATGCGGCTGTGGATGAGCTAAACCCTGAAGATGCAGGACTTCCACAGTCAGGTTTACTGGAAACTCTATTTTCATTGCCTAGCCGTTGGTTTGGAGAGTAAGTTTATGCGTTTAATTATGTTGGATACAGAAACAACAGGGCTTTCACCGCAGCAAGGTGACCGCATGGTCGAAATTGGTGCTATTGAAGTGAATAATCGGGATATGAATCAGACACGCACTTTTCATCAATATATAAACCCAGGTCGAAAAATACCCGCAGAAGTTGTGCGTATTCATGGTATTGATGATGCTAGAGTTAAAGATGAACCCTATTTTGCTGATATTGCACAAGACTTTTTGGACTTTATAGAAGGCGGCACATTGGTCATACATAATGCCCCCTTTGATTTGGGTTTTATTATGAATGAGCTGGCAGCATGTGGTATGCCTAATATTCATGATATAGCT
>JAUZQX010000144.1 GCA_030950765.1 Ghiorsea sp. | reverse complement strand
CTCCACCACTTTGGTATCACCTGTTACCACCATCACACCCGCTTTTTTAGCTGCTGCGGCCATGCTTTCTACAATTCGGTTGAGGTCAGATAATGGATAACCCTCTTCAATGATAAAACTTGCAGAAAGATACAGTGCTTTCGCACCCGACATCGCAACATCGTTCACCGTGCCATGCACTGATAACGAACCAATATCGCCACCTGGAAAAAACAAGGGGGAAATCACATGACCATCACAACTCATCACCATACGCCCTGCATCCACATTAAACATGGCTTGGTCGTTACCTTGGTCTAAAAGTGGATTGCTAAAATGTTTAACAAAAACTTCTTCAATCAACTGCGCCATGGCTCTGCCGCCGCTGCCATGCACCATTTCAATCTTGCCCTTTTTCAGGTCAAGCTTCATGGGAAAACGTCTTGTTTCTGCCATTATGCTGCCTCTTTCTCAATCTTAATCACTTTGCCGCCTTTCACGTCAGGCTGACGGAAACGACCATACGACCAATATGCGGCACACGCGCCTTCTGAAGACACCATACATGAACCCATAGGGTTTTCAGGCGTACAAACCGTGCCAAACAATTTACAATCGGTAGGTTTTTTCACGCCACGCAAAATAGACGGACATTCACAACCTTTGACATCATATGCCACGATTTTAGGTACGGAGAAACGCACTTCTGCATCAAATTCCGAGAACTCATCCTTAATCGACAACGCCGAATACGGCACCATGCCCAAACCACGCCATTCAAACTCACGGCGCAATTCAAACACTTCTGCAACCAAAGCTTGTGCCTTGAGGTTACCTTCACGTGTCACCACACGGGTATATTCATTTTCAACTTCAGAACGCCCTTCATTAAGCTGGCGCACCAACATCAAGGCGGATTGCATCACATCCAAAGGTTCAAAACCTGCTATCACCACAGGACGTTGAAACTCTTCAGCAAAAAACTCATACGGCTCTGTACCAATCACTGAGCTCACATGCGAAGGTCCAAAGAACCCATCAATCGAAACTGCACCCATCTCGCGTACTTCAGGTGATTGCAAAATATGCTGAATCGCTGCTGGTGTTAACACATGATTACAAAACACGGTGAAATTCTTCAAACCTTGGGCTTGGGCTTGTTTAATCGCAACCGCAGTAGGTGGCGTGGTGGTTTCAAAACCAATGGCGAAGAAAATCACTTCTTTATCAGGAAACTCACGCGCCAATTTCAAAGCATCTTGCGTGGAATATACCATACGCACATCAGCACCCGCAGCTTTGGCTTTAAGCAGGCTCTTACGACCCGATGCAGGCACACGCATCATATCACCATAGGTACAAAGAATGGCATCATTTTCTTCAACCAAAGCAATGGCATTATCAATGCGACCAATGGGTAACACGCACACAGGGCAACCAGGACCATGCACAAACTTCACATTATCAGGCATTAAATCTTGCACGCCATAACGGAAAATTGCATGGGTATGCCCACCACAAAATTCCATCAAGTTATAAGTTCTGTCTTTATCGACTTCTTGGGCAATGGCTTTAGAAAGTTTGCGCGCCAATTTGCCGTCGCGGAATTCATCAATATATTTCATGCGCTCACCTCTGTGGTTTCGCCTGTAAACTCTTCCATCAGCTCCACTTCATCAAAAATCGCCAGTGTTCGCTCAGCTTCTTCTTCAGATATTTTGTGCAGCGCATAACCCACATGCAGCAATACATACTCATCAATTTTGGCATCATCAATTAAAGCAATCGAAATATCTTTTTTTACATTGCCTAACGTGACTGTTGCCGTGTCTGTTGCTTCATCAATCGCCACAATACGGGCTGGAATGGCTAAACACATAATCGAACTCCTAAGCTGCTTTGGCTTTTGCTACTTCTTCTAACTTGGGTTGATAACCAATCATCGCCAACTGGTGCGTGGCTTTAATCCATTGGTACCAAGCTTCCATACCTTCGCCTGTGGTTGCCGAGACTTGAATGATTTTGATAGTTGGGTTTACGCGGCGTGCGTATGCCATACATTTTTCCACATCAAAATCGAGGTAAGGTAATAAGTCGATTTTATTCAAAATCATCAAGTCTGCGGCAAAAAACATATCAGGATACTTAAGCGGCTTATCTTCGCCTTCAGTCACCGACAAAATCGCAACCTTATGCGCTTCACCCAAATCAAATGCGGCAGGACAAACCAAGTTGCCCACGTTTTCAATGAACAACACGCTCTTATCTTCAGGGGCTAATGGTTCCATAGCATGACCCACCATATGTGCATCCAAATGACAGCCTTTGCCTGTGTTAATTTGCAATGCTTTAACGCCTGTTTCACGGATTCTGTCTGCATCATTGGCAGTCTGCTGGTCGCCTTCGATAACGGACAATGCCAAGTCACTTTGCAAATCAGTGAGTGTTTTGGTGAGCAATGTTGTTTTACCTGAACCTGGGCTTGAAACGAGGTTTAATGTCAAAATACCATGTTCGGCAAAATAACTACGGTTTTCATTGGCATATTGGTTGTTTTTACCCAAAATATCTTGCTCAATTTGCACCATACGGCTTTGGCTTAAACCTGGCGCATGGGCATGGGCTGGGCCTTGTCCGTAATCATGTGTTTTATCATCATGATGTTCATGTTCATGGTCGTGAGAATGTGTCTCATGGCTATGTGGGTGAGCATGGTCATGGCTATGGTCGTGTGGATGGTCATGGTCATGCCCGTGGCTGTGTGCCGCTCCTTCAATGGTTGTTTCACCTTCACTGCAT
>JAUZQX010000143.1 GCA_030950765.1 Ghiorsea sp. | reverse complement strand
AGCAGACATCCGTGACCAGCATTACTTCTTCACATAATGTAAAAACTGGCTGATACGCCCTTCTTGGATACCACGCTGCTCAAACTTGGTGTGCGGTCTATCTTCATCCCGCTCAATAAAACCACCTTGACCCGCCACATTAGTCAAACCTTCGGTATGATCCAAAATATCTTGCATCCATAGTGCTAAATCAGGTTTATCCGTTGCTAGTTTGATAAAACCACCACTTTTCACACGTGTTACCAGCAACTTAGCAAATTCTTTTTGGATAATTCGTCGTTTATGGTGGCGTGGTTTAGGCCAAGGATCTGGATGATTGATAAACACACCATGCAGCTGGTTTTCTGCAACTTGGTTTTCCAATACAAATTGCGCTGGCAACTGCGTGATACGTGTACGCTCAATAAACCCTGCATCTTCCAGTCTACCCACAGCTTTTGCCACACCAGGTAGATATATTTCTACACCAAGCAGTACCCAATCAGGATATTTGGATGCTAGATACACCAAAAAATCTCCGTTTCCAAAACCAATTTCCATCACAACCGGCGATTCAGCAGGGATAGATGCTGCAGCTAAGGTTTTATCCTTAGGCAAACCAATCACTGGCAACCATTTCAACAAACGCGCTTCTTGACCAGTGGTCACAAAACCATTTTTTCGCCCGTGTGTGCGCATTTCATGTTGAATATATTGGTCTCTAAATTGTTGGCTCAATCGCATGTGTCTTCATCCGTTCCTATGTTTACTTTAACATGGTTATTACAATACTGGCACGACAGTGTTACGTCACCCGCCTCATCTGCAAGCTCATCTAAATCTTTTGCAGCAATACCTGCCAATGCTTGTTTCATCGTCTCTTTGGAGCATGAACATGCATAATCATAGCTATCTTGCCCAACGATTTGACAGTCCAGATCAGCAAATACCTTCAAAATATCTTCAGGCTCGCCATGTTCCAAAGCTTGATTGCTCACTTTCGCCATCGCTTCCACAGCTTTGAACCAATGGTCATCATCACAACCTGGCATAGCCTCAATCATCATGGCAACATCACCAACCAACAACATATCAGCCTGCACCTGCACCGATTGTCTTAAATATTCCAACATATGGTCGGCAAGCCAAGCTGAATCATGTTGTACCGTAGAAACATAAGGCTGACCCACACCCAAATCGCGCACGGTTGAGAGTAATATGTTTTCGCCCATCAAGGCTGCAATGCCCTCACCTTCAAGTGTAGCATGAGACCCTTCGCGCCACTGCACATAACCACGCACCGCACCACTTTTGCATTCCGCCTGCATACGTTTAATAGGCGTATTTTCACCGCTTGCATCCAGCTGCAATACTTGCCGCACACCACCTTTACTAATGCTTAACAACATAATGGAAGCCAATAATGTTTGTCCAAATAACAAAGCTGGCTCGCCTTGCAAACCGTGAATAGCATTCGCCTCAGCAACAATGTGTTTCCCGCGTATTATCGCACCACGCGCTCGTGCTTCAGGCAATAAAAACCGAATTAGTGTATCTTTTTGTGTCATCTTATCTCACCTTGCATCCAACCCACAACGTCACCCAGTGACGTAAAACATTGGCTTGCGCCCACCGATAGTAACTCTTCTTCTGAAAAAGAATGTGTCAAACCTAAACCTACACATCCCGCGCGATAAGCTGCCTTCATATCTGCCTCACCATCACCAACCATCACCACATCTCGGATGTTCACATGCATATGCTCACTAGCCAGCAGCAGTGGCTCTGGGCTTGGCTTGGATGCCCTACCTTCTAATTTGCCAATAATACAAGTAAAATAAGGCAACCAACCCAACTTCTCCAACTGTGCTTCAGCACGGTGTTGTCCTTTGCTGGTCACCACAGCCATAGGGATATGTTTAGCTTGTAACCACTGCATCAACGTTTCTGCACCCTGCATGATTTGAATATCATTTAAATAGGTTTGATCATGCACTTGGATAAAATATTGCGCTGCTTGTTCTTTTTTATCACCGAATAACGCTGTCATACTACAATCGCCACGCCCGGTATGCCGACGAATGGCATCATCACTCATCTCAGGCAGCTCAAAGTGTTGTAATGTTTCGCGCATGGCACGAATAATAGGTGCAAAAGCATCAATAAGCGTACCATCCAAATCCAACAACACACCTTTAAACATCGGTTTCCCCATCATTTAAGCAGCACGCAAAGCATCAATTTTTGCCAACATCAATTGTCTGATTTTAAGCCCAATCTCACCAGGTTTGCCATCACCAATAACTTGCTGATTCATACGGCACACAGACAAAACCGCATTGGTTGTGCTGCTCATCAAACATTCACTTAAACCCGTTTCACCTAGCTTCCATGCCCGCTCTTGCACCGCCATACCTGCATCTTTTGCGACTTCTATTGCCATACTTCGTGTAATGCCTCCCAACACTTGGTTATCCAAGGGGTGAGTAACCAACACACCATCAATCACAGCAAAAATATTGGTGGCACAACCTTCTAAAACATGCCCTTGTGCATCCAACCAAAAAGCTTCATCCACACCCGCTCGCACCGCTTCTTGTTTACCCATCACGCTGGCAAGCAAAGCAATCGACTTAATTTCACAATGTTTCCAACGAATATCTTGTAATGTAATGCCTTGCACACCCGTTTTCACTTTGGCATCGCTGGGTTTGGGCAGTTCCCTAACGGTAATGACCAAGGTTGGCGTTATCGATTGATTCACCACATGATTACGTGGTGCTACGCCGCGTGTCACCTGAATATACACCATGGCATCATCAAAGGGATTTTTTTTATATGCTTGCTGCACTAGGGCTTCCAATTCAGCCATCGGTTTGGGCAAATCAATGGCAATTGCCGCACATGAGCGTTGTAAACGCGCCAAATGTGGCTTTAAGTCAAGGTAAGTACCACCATAACATGCCACCACTTCATACACACCATCAGCAAATTGAAACCCACGGTCTTCAACATGTACCATCGCTTTTTCAAGCGGCACAAAACTATTGTTCACATAGGCAACCAGTGGTTTGCTCATTTTATTTCACCTCAAACTTAAAGATATGCAAAAGCATAGAAAGAAAGCTGTAGTTTTGCGAGAACTAAGGAAGGTCTGAGTAAGTCTGAACCACAAGGTGCGAGTTCATGACTTATTCAGACCTTCCTTAACGCTTGATGTTTTCGTGGGCTTGGTCACATGCAAGTCACCTAAGCTGCTCCAACTTATGCACATAGCTAAAGCATACGATGTCACTTGCGATAGGTAGTACAAGCGACCAATAAACAACCATCGGAGGCTCCACATGAATCCATTCCGCGCCAAGCGTATCGCCGACCACTTCTCCAGTATTGGTTCTTTTGCTGTAACCAATCAAACACATGGTCTTACCGTCATATTCAGAGGCAACAAGGTTTACTTTGATAATGAACATACTCTTTGGGCATTTTTATTTCACATTGCCCATGCCGAACATCAAGAAAACATCATTGCCGAGGCCGAAGCAAGGCTTGCCGCTTAAGCAACAAGTGACGTAACTACTGCTCGCGCCACCAAAGCCTCAAAGTATCCCACTTACGACCAAACCATGACGCGCGCTCCACACTTTGCTCAGCCAACATCGGAATCGACTGCAACCTAATATCTTCATCGGCAAGGCGTAATGTGGCTTGGATATTACCCAACTGTGCACCTTGTTGAATCGGTGCGAGTTGTGGTGATGTATAATTCAAGGCAAAACCCAAATATTTTTCACTACCTTGTGGCACAGTAATCCAGATAGGTTTGGCTGGTTTAAGCCAAACAAACTCTTGAGTACCCTCAAAAACTTCAATTTTACGACGAATATCTTTTTCTTTAGGGCGCAAGGTTACAAACTGTCCCATACCATAACGTAATAATACCTGCGATTGCTTTTGGCGCGCTGTTTTTGAATCCGTACCAAATACCGACGATACCAAACGCATATCCCCTTTTTCTGCCGCAGCCGTTAAACAATAACCCGCTTCTTCTGTATGCCCTGTTTTCAAACCTCTGGCTTCGGGCATGGTCCACAGCAAACGATTACGATTCCATTGCGTACGTCCATCAAAGGTATAACTTTTTTCAGCAAAAATTTCAAAAAACTTAGGGAAATCGCGCCATAGTGCTACAGCCAACTTCGCCATATCCATAGCCGTACTAAAATGATTTTCATCAGGAAAACCTGTTGGGTTACTAAAATGTGTATTGGTCATGCCCAAAGCTTTGGCTTTACCATTCATCAATCCTGCAAAAGCACTTTCAGAACCCGAAATATGCTCAGCAACAACAATCGCCGCATCATTGCCCGAAAAAGTGGCTATGCCATGAATAATCTCACGTATGGTTGGATGCATACGAGGCTCTAAAAACATGGTGCTACCACCAACTTTCCATGCCTTAGTACTAATATTAACCCGCTCATCCAAATCAACATTTCCCGACTTAATCGCTTCAAATGCCAAGTATAATGTCATCATCTTGGTCATACTCGCTGGTGCCAAGCGTAGGTTTTCTTCATGTTTCGCTAACACTTGTCCAGAACGTGCATCCAACAACACCCAAGACTTCGCTTTAAGTTCAGGTTCGGATGGCCATGTGACATTGGCTGCCCAACCTTGTTGGCTGAATAGCAATACTCCAACAAACAATAATATCCTTACCATTCCCAATCTCCTTCTGGTTCCACACTCCATTCCAACTGTGGTTGTTTGGAGCGCATAGCATAACCTTTAATTTTCAAAACTTTAGCATGAAGCATCATACGCGCACGTTTTTTTCCACCATATCGCGTATCACCAAGAATGGGATAACCCAAGTGTGCTAAGTGTACCCGAAGTTGGTGGGTTCGTCCTGTATGTGGCACCAAACGTAACAAAGCTTTATCACCTTGTGTTTCTACAACAAAGGCTTCTGTTTTACTGGCTTTGCCATGTTCATCTACAGCGTAACGCCCCCATCGATCAGCTTTGGCTGAAAGTGGTTCTTCAATAACAGTCTCTGACCAGTCGGGCACGGGTGAAACTATCGCCATATACTCTTTCTCTACTGCTTGATGCCAGTGGTGCTGTAAATGCTGCAAAGCTTTGGGGTCATAACAAAACATCATCAAACCTGATGTTCCTTTATCCAAGCGGTGTACGGGACGTAAGTGTTTAGTCTCCACAGGAGGTAACTTTAAAAACATCGCCAACTCATACACCAGCGTACCTTTACTGCGGTGCAAAGCTTCTTGTGCATATTGTCCTGCTTTTTTATGCACCAATACCCAAGATTGTTCACGCCATACAATTTGGTCTTCTGAAAACGGTGTTAACACCTCATCATCCAAAGTGACAATACGAACCTTTTCACCGCCTTGTATAATGCGCCCTGCTTTACGACAACGTTTTTTGTTCACATAAACGCCACCCTCATCAATCGCACGTTGAATACGCCGCCTTGAAAAAGTTGAACATGCTGCCAATGCAGTATCTAAGCGCTGACCACCTTGCTCAAGTGGGATTTGTAATTTTATATCTTCAAATGCCATGCTTAAACCGCCAAAGCCGTAAGTACATCTTCATGTGTTTCACAATATTGTATACACTGAAAACCACTGTCCACACTCATCACCAACTGTTGTTGCATCATATCAATTAACGGCTCCCAACACGCACCATAAACCAGCAAAGGGCGAGGCTCTAAAATTTTAATCGCCAACAAATCCCAAGTCATGGAAAATTCTGCCAAGGTACCCAAACCACCAGGCAATACCAAGTATGCTGAGGGTTGCTCAATCAATATTTGCATACGCTCAAAAAAATCAGATGCTCTTTTTTCTTCACTTAAACTATTCTGAGGAGGTGTAGGAAACACTTCCAAAGTGATACCTGTGACATACCCAGAACCTGCCGTAATACCCTGCGAAAAAGCAGCCATCATACCTTGGTGTCCACCCACTAGCCCATGCCAACCTGCTTGCCCCAGCTTTTGAGACAACAACTCAACATCCGCAAAACGGACATCATCCTGCATAATCCGCGATGAACCAAATGCTGCAAGCACCTTATTCAACAGCTTCACCATGAATAATCATCGCCGCAGCATAACCTTTATTCTGAATCAAGCTTAGTGTTCTTTCAGCATCTTCATCCAAATCAAAAGGCCCAACACGAACACGATAAACATGTCCAATATTCACCACTTTTAACGGCGGGTGGTTGGCATCTAAGTGTGCTTGTAATTTACCCACAACACCAAGCGCATTGTTATGTTCTGCAAATGCACCCACCTGAACATAGGCCATCTTAAGCTCATGTTTGACGGGTGGTTGCTGTATTATTTTTACAGGCTGTGGTTTCGAAATATGCTGCTTGCTCACATCATGTTCTGCTGCATTTAAAGTTTGTACACGCACACGTGCCGTGCCCTGCTTGGTATAACCCAATGCTTTTGCCGCAGCATAGGATAAATCAATCAACCTTCCTTTCACAAAAGGCCCTCTGTCATTTACCCTAACCTTGATGGATTTACCATTGTCCAAATTGGTTACCAATACCAATGACGGCATGGGTAAAGTCGTATGTGCCGCTGTCATAGCATACATATTATATGTCTCACCATTGGCTGTTTTTCTGCCATGAAACTTCTTGCCATACCATGAAGCAATACCAACTTGGCTGTATTGTGCATTACTCGCCAAAGGGTAATACCACTTTCCTGCAACCTGATAGGGTTTCCCATGTTTCACGCTCCCACCTGAACCTAACGAGGCATAAGAAGATGGTGCATGCACTTGATTGGATGCAGGTTGTGGCGGCTTAGCATACCGCATAGGTGCACATGCACTTAATACAAACAATGCAACGACAGCAATATAAAAACTTGTTTTCACTTGCCTATATCACACTTCTTATTGCCCAACATATATGCAAGCTCGGTGACTGCTAAAGCATAATTCCACGAGCGATTCCAACGTGTAATGGCATAAAAATTACGATTCACCAATAAAGGTCGAGCACCATCTTTGGTTTCACGTTCAATCAAAGCAACTTCTTCATCCGAAGACCAGCCCTTAGGTTTTTGAATACCTGCTTCTTCAAATGCTTTCATTTTGCGATATTTGCGTGTTTCATCTTTCAACGCTTGTTTGATAAAAGCATTCTTGGGCAAGTCATGCACCCAATGTGCCACCATTTTGTCATCATCCCAACGGTAGCGACTAAAATAATAAGCCACACTAAAAATAATATCTTTGGGTGTATGCCAAACATCACGTTTACCATCTCCATTACCATCCACGGCATACTCCAAAAAAGAAGTTGGCATCAATTGCGTCACACCAAATGCGCCCGCATACGAACCTTGAATATCCATGGGGTTCAACCCTTCTTCTTCACACAACACCAAAAACGCCTTGAGTTCTTTACGGAAAAACTTTGCTCTACGCTCATAACCTGTTGCTAGCGTAAATAAAGCATCCAACACCCTATCTCTGCCCCAGTTTTCACCAAATCGTGTTTCAATACCCAAAATAGCTGTAATCACTTCAGGTGCAACACCATATTTGGCTTGTGCTTCGACAAAGATATCATGATGTTTGGCTAAAAATGCTTCTGATTTCTTTTTTAAGCGTGCATTCACAAATAAAGGTCTGTAATCAGCATAAGGTCTTGACTCATAAGGTGTGTTCATCTTACGAATCAAATCCGCATCAAACTTTGCTTCGCGCAAATGCTGCTCAACATAAACTTTTGGCAAACTGGTTTCCTTGATCATATAAGCAATCAAGTCATCACGCGTATAACTTTCTGCAAGTAAGACATTAGGCAGCAATAAGGCAAACATCAAAGCTAAGGTCAATGGCGAACACAGAGCTGAAAACTGTGCATGGAAGAACGATTTTATATTTTTCATACAACGCAGACTATAAAAGCAAACCTTTCAAGCAAGTGATACCTGCAACTTATCCTTTCTCCTTATTTGCATCAGCACAATAACAAAACCTATTCAACACATATACTTTTCATAAGATACTGTTTATAATCAACATGCTACACGCTTGGAGGGTTTATGTTTGCAGATGCAAAAAACATGCGCACAGTGACCGATGGCACTGTTTTACTACAAGAAGGTAAAACAGGTGACGGCGTGTATATTATTCAAAAAGGGCATGCCAAAGTCACTCGGACCGCACAAGATGGCACAGAAATCCTGCTTGCTGAACTTGGCGATGGGCAAGTATTTGGTGAAATGAGCCTCATTGACGATACGCCATGTTCTGCCAATGTAATTGCTGTTGGTGATTTGACAGTCTGCATTCTAAGTAAAGAACAGTTTTTCGACCTCTTGCAAACCGACATGAAAAGCGTACAAAAAGTCATGGAAATCCTTTTCCAACGTATGCGTGCCATGAATATGCGTGTTGTTAACTTAGAAAATCAATTGGCATCCCTCAGCCAACATCAAGATGCAAAACCAGATTCTATCATGCTCAAAGGTTTAACAGAACCTGCTAAACATGCTTTATATGACATGAACGCCTTGGTCGTTGACGATAGCCCTTTCATTATTGGTCGATGGTCCAAGCAACAAAGCAAACGCTCATGGTTTTCTCAAGAGGCTACACGCGCCCACCTTGAAATACATGATATTGCCCCCTATGTTATTTCTCGCCATCACTGTCAAATTGAACAACATTCTGGCGATGTATATGTAGTGGATACAAGCTCACGCTTAGGCACTTGGGTCAATGGCGAAAAAATTGACCCGCAATCACAAAAGGAAATTAAGTTACATTCAGGCAACAATACCATTCATCTTGGTGGTTTGGACTCCCAATTTGTTTTTGATGTATTTGTACCCTAAGCATCACCAAAACTTAGCCCAAAAATAAACTAAGGGAGCTCTGAATAAGTCTGGATGAAGCAGGTTGTATTTCAGGGCATTCAAAATCCAGGCGTGTGTTGCATGGAATAGCAAGGCTATTGCTCAAACGCACAACGCAGAGTTTGGATGCACTGGACACAATATATGCGTTCATGACTTGTTCAGAGCTTCCCTAAAACAGCCAGACTTGGCATGAATCTTGTGTAAGTTTTGTATAAATGTATTGTTAATTATTCATATCTTATAAAGGTTTCTTAAAAACAAGGAGGTAATCATGCTCATTCGTGACATTATGATTTCACCAGCATTATC
>JAUZQX010000142.1 GCA_030950765.1 Ghiorsea sp. | reverse complement strand
ATCTGCCGATTTCTTGACCTCTTTCATCGACTTCAACCGCACCGATTTCTACTATCCTTGCACCTTTCTTGGTTGATAAACCTGTGGTCTCAGTATCTAGCATGATATATCGCATGGCAGCTCCTTTGCTATGGTATGCAGTAAGCATAACGCAGCATGCGACATACTATGACCTATACGTTTATTGTCCTTATCCAAACCTATGTATTTTCAGGTAGTTTTGCCGCAATGATGGTTGTTGCCAGTAAAATAAACCCACCCAGCACCATCATGGATGTGGTTGCAGCAACCCCTATACTCACCGCAAAAGTATACACAGCCGTTGCCGTCAACATCGCCGCATTTTCAAAGAAATGTTGCACTGCAACGGCATGCCCACTGCCCACCGATTTATGCCCAATATCTTGCAATACGGCATTCACAGGCACAACAAACAAACCACCACACAAACCTGCAACAAACAACAACGCACGCGCCACATTAATATCATCCACCAGCATCAAAGCCAAAATGCTCAAACCCAGAGCATAAGCAGCAAAACGCACTCGCCGCAAATGATGCATGGGTATCAAGCGAGGTGCCAACAGCGCACCACAAGCAATACCCAAAGCAATAAACAGTGACAACAAAGAAATATCTTCGGTGGTGGATAATAACAACACCACAGGAGCCCATGCGATAATAATCAGGCGCAATGATACTGCCGATGCCCAAAATAAACTGACCCCCAAGGTAGAAAAACGCGCCCTAGGGTTAGAAAGCAAGGTGACCACTGTTAGCTTAAAACTACCCAGTGCACCTTTAGCTTCTTTAACATGCGCTGCGGGAAGCTTGGACATCAACAGCGCCACCACAGCCGAGACTGTGTATAAACTTAACACAAAAAGAAGTGCAGTATGAATGGAGTAGTCGGCAATCTTGGCACCAACCACAGTCCCCACTAAAATCGCGACAATAGTGCTGCCTTCTACCCAGCCATTGCCCTTCATTAAATCATCATCATTATCGACAAGCTCAGGTAAAATACCATATTTGGCTGGGCTATATGTTGCAGCCCCTATACCTACAACAGCATAAGCAATTAAAGGCTCCATGCCCAACAAGAGCATCAACGCACCCACACCTTTAATCACATTGGCTAACATCAAAACTTTGGGTTTGGAATGGGTATCTGCAAATGTGCCTACCCAAGGCGCTAACACCACAAAAGCCACCAGAAAACAACCTTGAAGCGCGGGCACATACCAATCACCTTGCAGTGCGCCTTGCATCACCATGGCAACTGCCACAAACAACATTGCATTGTCTGCCATTGCCGTGAGGAACTGGGCAGCCAACAGCTTGCGAATATCTTTATTCATTGTCTGCCAACATCTTCTCCGCCAAAGCTTGCGCTGCGACATAATGGATTTTGCCTGTACCTAATAATGGAATTTCAGAAACATAAAGGTATGTTTTTGGCACATTCAGCTCGTGAATACCGTTGGCTTTGACATATTCAACCAAGTCTTTGCGACTAGACGATTCTAAGGTGCTCATCAACACCAGTTTTTCACCCTTACCCGCATCTGGAAACGCCAATGCCACATGTTCATGCTCTGGCCAACAATGTTTGCAAATCTCTTCCACAGCTGTGAGTGAAATCATTTCACCAGCAATTTTGGCAAATCGTTTGGCTCTACCTTGAATATGCACAAAACCTTCATCATCCACTTCTACAATATCACCCGTATCATACCAACCCTCTTCAGGTGGCTGAATTTCACTGGGGTTATCATGCAGCAAATAACCTTTCATCACATTGGGTGCTTGCACAAATAAACGACCACCCTTGGGGATACCCGGCACATGTTCCAAGCGGTAATGGATGCCTGGCATGAATCTTCCCACTGTGCCAAGTTTGAAGTGCATGGGTGTATTCACAGATAAAATCGGGCTGGTTTCAGTTGCACCATAACCCTCAAGGATGCGCACACCAAACTTCTCCATCCACATATCCCGTGTTTCTTGCTGCAACTTTTCTGCACCTGCCACTGCATATTTCATGGTGTAAAAGTCATAAGGATGTGCATATTTAGCATAAGCCGCTAAAAAGACGTTGGTGCCAAACAGAATCGTCGCATTCACATCATAAGCCATTTCGGGAATCACCCGATAGTGCAGTGGTGAAGGGTAAAAGAACGTTTTGATGCCATTTAAAGTAGTCAACATGGTGCCTGCTGTCAGCCCGAAAGAGTGAAACATAGGCAGCGCATTCAAACACACATCATTTTCATTGAATGAAATGCTCGCCCGCACTTGTTCCACATTCGCCAAGATATTTTGATGTGAAAGCACCACGCCCTTAGGCATACCTTCTGAACCAGATGTAAACAATACCACTGCCGCATCATCAGCTTTAACGTGTTTAATCAGCCTGCGAATACCAATATTGGGAAACTTCGCCATCACCAACCCTTTCAACTTATGGACTATGTTCAGATTTTCTTTCAAGTCTTCCAAGTAAACAACTTCAGCTTTGGTTGCAATCGCTGCGATAAGTTCACCCAACTCTGCCAATTCAATAAATTTCTTCGATGTAATAACTGTGCTCACACTGGCAGTTTCCAGTGCTGCAAGCACAGCCTTCTCACCAGCTGAAAAGTTCAACATCGCAGGAATTAATCCTCGTGCATGCATAGCAAAAAAGGTTAAAAAACAACCGTTGGCATTGGGCAACATCAAGCCCACATGTTCACCTTTTTGTAATGTTTTGGGGAGAAGCTGTTGTAAAATCATACTGCGCGTGAAAATGTCACCATAGTTAAGTGGTGCGCGCTCCAAATCTTCAATTACTTCATGTTTTTTACCATGAATCACAGCCGCATCAAGCAAGCTGTCCCATAAACGCTGTTGGTAGTTGGATGAATGAAACACCATGTCCCGCATAATATCTGCAAGCATCTCGCCCGCTTTGTGCCTGCGCTCACGGCTGCGGATTTCATCAGGAAACTCCATTTTAGTGGGTGGTAAAATGGTCAATGAAATTTGCGGAAACCAACGCAGCTTGGCTTGACCACCCATGCGAGAAAAATGCGAATACTGCGCTCCTTGAATACGCACAGGTAGAATCGTTGCATCCGCTTTGTCCGCCACCATGCCAGAGCCTGGGTATACTTTCATCAATGAACCTGTAGAGGTAATTCTGCCTTCTGGAAATACCACAACTCTGTGCCCTTCTTTCACATGCTGAATCAAACTTTTCATCGCCATCGGGTCGCTATGATCAATGGCAAACAACGATACAACCCGCTTAACGGGGCGCATATACCATTTGTTATAATACTGCCCATGAATAGCAAAACTTACCTTGATGGGTAAAAACAGCGTTAGTAAAATGCCATCCAAGAATGAAGTGTGGTTTGCCACAATCAAGACTCGCGCATCAAGGTCTTTGAGGTGCTCTAAACCTGTCACTTTTACTTTAAAGACCAGCTTTAACAACACCTTCGTAAAAAACATTAATACTCTCATGCATCACCTCCCACAGTGTTAAAACGAACCAATAAAGTTTGCACAATATCTTTGATATTTAAACCATCATCATCCAATTTGTTCAGCAATGTTAGGGTACAAACCCCATGTACACCCGCCCATAATGCCCTCGCCTCTAAAGCAATATCTTTGTCGAACTTTTTAGGATAGGCGCATTTCAACTGTTCTTCAAGCAGACTAAACAATTGTGCCCTATGTTTTTGGTATATTTCGGGCAGCGCTACATCATCGGGTAAGCGGTGTTCAAACAAAGTCTGCCAACGATTTGTTTCTTGCAATGCGTAATCAACATAACGCATCACCATGGCTTCAATCGCCGCATGACAGTGTGCTGCATCCTGCACCGCAGCGCCTAAATTTTTCTCCAAAGCCAGTAATGAACGCACATTTACTTCAAAAATAAGTAAATCCATGCTCTTAAATACTTGGTACAATGTACCCACGGCATAACCCATTTCTTTGGCAATATGCCTTGCATTCATACCCTGCATACCATGCTCAACAATACATTGTTCAGCAACATCAATTGCCAGATGCCTAATTTCTTCTCGCGTATGTTTTCCTCTTGCCATGATGATCTCCTGAAGTGAACAGTGTTCATATCACAAGGGCGGGTAAAGTGAACGTCGTTCATTTTGTCAAGCTAAAAAAGTCAGACCCAACGAAGACAGCCTGACTTTTTTATTTCTAAGAGGGTGTTATCCGCGAAGTTCTGCCTTAAACTTCGTTGCCATTACATCAATTACTGCCTGCATCACCTTGTCTGAATCCTCTTGTGTCAGTGTACGTTTGGCGTCTTGCAATACAAAACGAATGCCCAAACTTACCTTACCTTCAGGCACACCTTTGCCCTCATACAAGTCAAAAATAGAGGCATCAACCGACTGCTGCCCGCAAGCTTTGCGTACAGTTTGTAGAATGGCATCCGAAGTGACTCCCTTATCAAACAAAAATACCAAATCCCGTTCAATCGATGGAAACTCTGGAATCGGCTGGAATTTAGCTTTTTTACCCGCGTGTAATACATCCAAATTGATGGATGCCACAAACACATCATCGGATAAATCAAAACCATCCGCCAAGTCACCATCCACTTTACCAATATAACCTGCTACGGATTTACCAATAAAAATCTTGGCTGCTTGCCCAGCTTGCAAGCCTAAAACATTGTCATCTGCCATAAAACGTGCCGTTAAACCACGACCTTGTAACCATGATTCAATCGCACCTTTCAAGTCAAAGAAATCGACTTTGCGAGACTTTGCATACCAAGTGTCTTGCTGCACATCACCCGTCATCAACCATGCCAACATATTGGTTTCAGTATGCTCGGTCATATTACCTTCATATACCCGACCTTGCTCAACCAATGCCACTCCTGTTTGCTGACGATTCATATTGTATTTCGCCGTATTCAATAAACTTGGGAACATCGAGCGACGCATCACACTCATGGCTTCTGAAATTGGATTGGGGAGCACCAAATCTTTATCGTCGGCAGGCACAAACAAACGCTGCTCTTCAGCCGATATAAAGGCATAGTTAATCACTTGAACGAAACCCAAACGTACCGCATCCGTTATACCTGTATCCACCTTGTTGGGTTGAATATTGGTCAACGGTGGCATCACGGCAGGAATATTGTCAAAACCAATAACCCGCGCATACTCTTCAGAAATATCTTCTGGCAAACGCACATCAGGTCTATGGCTAGGTACACTAAAGTTTAAAGTGTCCCCATCATGTTCAATGCCAAAACCCATGCGCTCAAGCACTGCCTCCGCAGACGTTGGTACTTCAATGCCAAGACGTGATTCAATACGCTGCATATTCACATTGATTTGCATGTCTTTAATTAAACGATTGGTTTCACCTACAACTGTGGTAGCACTGACTTTACCGCCAAACAAACCCACAATCATTTGCGTTACTTGATCCATGGCAACCGCAATCATAGCTGGATCAACGCCCCGCTCAAAACGCATGGATGAATCCGATACCAAACCGCAAGTGCGCCGCGTAATACTAATGCGCGCAGGTCTAAATGCTGCCGATTCCAAAATGATATTGCTGGTTTTTTCACTCACGCCCGTAGGTTCTGAGCCCATAATGCCCGCCAAAGCAATCACATCGTTGTCATCAGCAATCACAAGGTCTTCAGCTTGAAGGCTCACTTCTTTGCCTTCCAAAGAGGTAAATGTTTCACCTGCTTTGGCTAGACGAACCGTGATGTTGCCATCCAGTGTATCCGCATCAAAAGCATGCATGGGTTGCCCCAAGTCCAACATGCTATAGTTAATCACATCCACCACGCCATTTACCGGGCGTAAACCCGCTGCAATCAAACGTGTTTGCAACCACTCAGGCGAATCAATCACTTT
Organism: Ghiorsea sp.; assembly: GCA_030950765.1. Classification (GTDB taxonomy): domain Bacteria; phylum Pseudomonadota; class Zetaproteobacteria; order Mariprofundales; family Mariprofundaceae; genus Ghiorsea. Next base: position 1,626 of record JAUZQX010000142.1, on the reverse strand, counting down.
CACCCCTTCAATACGGCAGGCAGTATAAAGCGGACAATCTTCACTCGCTGTAACCGCAACAATCGGCGCAGCCACGCTAACATCGGTTGTCACCACTTCATCACCAGGCTCAATCAGCGGCAGCCCATAATCTGCTGCCAAATCACGCGCTATACCTCGCAAGCTCATGCAATCACCACGGTTGGGTGTAATATCCAAGTCCAATACCGCTTCTTCAAGCTCGAGGTATTCACCGACTTCTTCGCCAACAGGTGCATCATTCGGTAAAATCAGCAAGCCATCTGCATCTTCAGCCAACCCAAGCTCTGCTTCAGAGCAGCACATGCCAAAGCTGACTTCACCACGAATTTTTCCTTTTTTAATCTTCAAACCATTGGGTAAGCTCGTGCCTACAGTGGCAACTGGTACTTTATCACCTTCCACCATATTGGTTGCACCACACACAATGGCAAGATGTTCAACGTCGCCCAAATCAATTTTAAGTAATTTCAACTTATCCGCGTCAGGGTGTGGTTTCATCTCCACAATATGCCCAACACGCACACCTTTCACACCAGCGCGCGGTGCTTCGATGCCTTCAACTTCATGACCCAAACGCACCAAGTCATCGGCAACATCCTGCGGTGCTTTTTCAATCGGGCAGTGTTCTTTTAACCAAGAAAATGGAATCTTCATCTACTTAGCCCCCATTCTGCGTAAGAATCGCACATCGTTTTCAAAGAATAATCGCAAATCAGGAATACCATGTTTTAGCATCACCAAACGCTCCACGCCCAAACCAAAGGCAAACCCAGAATATATACTGCTATCAAGACCCACAGCTTTGAGCACATTAGGGTGAATCATGCCGCTGCCCAATACTTCAATCCAACCGCTGCCCTTACAAATACGGCAACCTTTGTGATTACAAAATACACAACCAATATCCACTTCCGCAGAAGGTTCTGTAAATGGGAAATAATGCGGGCGCAAACGAATCGGCACATCCTTTTCAAAGTATGCCGTCAAGAAATGTTGCAACACACCTTTGAGATGCGCCAGAGATACATCTTTATCAACTTTAAACACTTCAACCTGGTGAAACATGGGTGAATGCGTCACATCATAATCACAACGGTAAACACGCCCCGCGGCCACCACAGCAAGTGGAGGCTCACCACCAGCATCCACACAAGCTTGCATGGCACGAATTTGCACGGGTGATGTATGTGTTCTTAATAACTTAGCATCGGCATCACCTTCAGCATTAAAAAAGAAGGTGTCATGCATAGCGCGCGCAGGATGTTCTGCGGGAATATTTAAAGCATCAAAATTGTGAAATTCATCTTCAATTTCAGGACCTTCTGCCACCGAAAAACCCATTTGCGCAAAAATAGCCGTCATTTCATTCAGACCTTGCTGTACAGGATGAACTACGCCCTGCGAAGTCGTGCGTCCCGCAAGCGTAATATCAATACGTTCCGCTTGAATACGCGCTTCTTTTTCTTTAACAGATAATAAGGCTTCCGCTTTGTCCAAAGCTTCCGCAAGCACACTTTTCGTCGCATTAACAAATTGACCAATGATAGGTCTATCAGCAGGCGGTAACTTGCCCACACCTTTAAGTACACTGGTCAACTCACCTTT
>JAUZQX010000141.1 GCA_030950765.1 Ghiorsea sp. | reverse complement strand
TCAGCGACCATGCCTTCACAAATTCGTAAAATTACCAACAATTATTTGAACAAACCTGTTCATATTACAATTAAAACCAAAACATCAACTGCCATCACCATTCGCCAGCGTTATTGGATGGTCAGTGGTCGTCAGAAGTTGGATGCATTAACCCGTATTTTAGAAGCGGAAACATTTGATGGTATCATCATTTTCGTGCGCACCAAAACTGCAACGGTGGAGCTTGCAGAAAAGCTTCAAGCGCGTGGTTATTCGGCAGCAGCATTGAATGGTGATATTGCACAAAATCAACGTGAGCAAATTGTAAATAAGTTGAAAAAAGGTCAAATTGATATTTTGATTGGTACAGACGTTGTAGCACGTGGTCTTGATGTTGAGCGCATTTCACACGTGATTAATTATGATGTACCCCATGATACGGAATCTTATGTGCATCGTATTGGGCGCACAGGTCGTGCAGGTCGCTCTGGTGATGCAATTTTGTTTGTTGCACCGCGTGAAAAGCGGATGTTGTATGCGATTGAACGCGCAACCAACCAAAAGGTTGAGTTGTATGTGATGCCATCTGCGGATGAAATCAATGACAAACGTATTTCAGAATTTAAAGAAAAAATCACAGACACTTTAGCAAAAGAAGGTTTAGAAACGTTTGCTAAAATCATCGAAGAGTATGAAGAAGAGCACAATGTGCCTGCGCAAGAAATTGCAGCGGCATTGGCTAAATTGGCACAAGGCTCTGAGCCTTTATTGCTTAAAGATATGCCACCAGTACGTGCGGGTCGTGATCGCGATGAGCCAAGAGACTTGCGTAGTCATGGCGGTGAGAGGACGTACCATGAAAAGCCACTGGCAAAAGGATTTACGCGTTACCGCTTAGAAGTAGGCAGTAGCTTGGAAGTTCGCCCGGGTAATATCGTGGGTGCAATTGCCAATGAAGCGGGTATTGATAGTGAGTTTATCAATAACATCGTGATTCGTGATGATCATTCAACGGTTGATTTACCAGAAGGTATGCCTGATTCGATTCTTAAAACACTAAAGAAAACACGTGTAGCTGGCAAAACACTTGATTTGGAAGAAGTTGAAGTGGAGTTTGGTGGAGGCAGCGACAAACCGCGCCGTAACTTCCGTGGTGGTGGTCGTGGTGGTGGTCGCGGTGGAGACCGAGGCGGACGTAGTGGTGGCGGCAGAGGTCGTGCAGGTAATAACCGTGGTGGCCGCAGTGGTGGTGGTGAACGCTCAGGTGGCGGTCGTGGACGCGGCGCACCAAGACGCGGACGTTAAAGTCTACTGTACTGAATAAATATAAGCCTCGATGTGAAAACATCGGGGCTTTTTTTGATTACATGAGGCTTACAACTAGCACCTAGTGATGTTGCAGAGTCAACTTGAACTGTTTATTATATTTTTTCTCGTTGTTGTAGCCAAGCTAAGGCCTTTCTTGGCGAATAAGCTTATCCATTAAATTTTTGAATCGCCGTTGTCTGGTTTCAGGTTTCTTTGCAGATGCCAATGCATAAGCAATGGCGTAGCGATTGGATTTGGTTAACGTCTCAAAAAAACACTTCGCTTTTGGCAACTTCTCCAGTGCTGCTAAAAAGTCTGCTGGAACTTTCATTTCACTGACAGAGTAAGCGTTTTCCCAGCGCCCGTCAGCTTTCGCTGCACGAACATGGACAAGCCCCTCTTCTTTCATTCGCCCTTCAATGATCAGGCGCTCGACATGTTTTGTATTTCTCTTCGACCAATTACTTCTAGCCTTTCTAGGTGTAATCCGTTGAAGGTAGGCTTGGTTATCGAGTGACTTTTTGATACCGTCAATCCAACCCCAGCATAGCGATTCAACCACGACCTCGTTCCAGTTCACACTCGGAACTCCAGAGTCTTTTTTGAAAATCTTAATTAAAAGTTCGCTTTCGCTGGCATGGTTCGCTTGTAGCCACTCACTCAGCTCCGTTGGCGACTTAAAGGTCATCGTTTTCAACGTGTCAGGCTTAAGCATGAAATGAGGTTCTCTTGGCACAATTTGGTAATAATATAACTTGAGTTTCCATCTATTACACTCCTTTGTGCGCCCATATTTTTTTGCGACGGGGGTGGTTCCGGGGATACAGTACATAATCAAGCTCGCCCATGTCTTTACACTGCAAACCGTACCGTCAAATTATTAAATATTTTGTCTCCAAAACTTCGGGCGCGGCACACCAAGACGCGGACGTTCATTAAGCCCTCAAAATAATATTACACATCAGTACGGTCTAGAGAAACCTGTGTTGTTAATGAACGGGCCAAAGCTTTGATAACTAGACGTCCAATCCATTCACCGAGCAACACATGTTTACCGCAGAATTTTATTTTTTGCGAACCATTTCCGCTAACAACAGCAATCGCATCGGTGCCAGTCCCCGTGGCGAATAAACCAGATATAGGACTTAAAACCTTAGCATTTTGTAAGGCGGCAGCTTTGGCTTCTGTGGCAATCATCATGGCTTCTACCATGGCAGCATCTGTTAGTTGTGCTGAAAAGATGAGTATAAGGTTAATCGTGCCAACTTCATGTGTTGTGCCTAATAATTCTTGTATATCTGCTTTATCACCTGCTCGCCGAGCGTTACTTAGTCCTGTCGTGATGAGAACTGTTATATCAATGCTTTCAACGCAAGCCTGCTCAATACGCAGTGAAGACATAGACGCTGCTGTCATCATACCAACCACATGACCTTGCCAGCCTTGAGCCTTGGCATAGTCGCCTAGGCTCTTTTCAGGCGCTTCACAAATGGATGCATGTTTGGGCACTTTCCAATTCACAATATGATCGGCTTTTATCAAACCACCGTTCAAAATAGCTGAGCTAATCACCTGCTGTGGTGATGAAAAGGCGAGATGGATATGGTTTTCATTGTATTCTAGCTTGGTAAAGGTATTAATATTTATGCTCATCGGTTCGAGATGTTAATGCACCATGGTTGGAAAAGGCAATAGTGCTTGCGTTTATGTGCAGCACCTTATGTTTTCTATGGTTCAAAACATACTGCCAAACCTATATGCTTGCCCATGAGGTGACACCATGAAATACAACCAACTGGGAAGCAGCGATTTAAATGTATCGGAAATTTGTTTGGGAACCATGACATTTGGTGAACAAAACACCGAAGATGATGCCCATGCCCAACTGGATATGGCAATGGATTACGGTGTGACCTTTATCGATACGGCGGAAATGTATCCCGTGGCTCCCCGCGCGGAAACACAAGGTTTAACAGAAAAGTATGTCGGCACATGGTTGAAAAACCAACAGCGGGATAAGTTGATTATTGCTACCAAAATCACAGGGCCTTCGCGAGGGTTTGAGTGGATTCGTGGTGGTCCACGTGTCACAGCTGAACATATCAATGTGGCGATTGATGGAAGCCTCAAACGTTTACAAACGGACTATGTGGATTTGTATCAAATTCATTGGCCAGACCGTTATGTGCCCATGTTTGGTAGCACCAGTTATGATGCAAATCATGAACATGATACCACGCCGATTAAGGAACAGTTGCAGGCGCTTTCAGCATTGGTGGATGCTGGAAAAGTACGTTATATTGGGTTGAGCAATGAAACACCGTATGGCGTGAGTGCGTTTAATCAATGTGCCAAAGAATTGGGTTTATCAGGTGTGGTAAGCGTTCAAAATGCGTATCACTTGTTGAATCGAACATTTGAAGCGGGGCTTGCTGAAACGTGTCGCCATGAAGATGTGGGGTTGCTGGCATATAGTCCGCTGGCGTTTGGCCATTTATCGGGCAAATATCTTAAAAATCCACAAACCAAAGGGCGGGTCACCCAATTCCCTCAATTTACTCAGCGGTATAGTAAAATCAATGTGCCTGAAGCATTGCAAGCGTATGCAAATGTTGCGGAAGATATAGGTTTAACACTTACGCAACTGGCACTGGCATTTGTGCGTAGCCGTTGGTTTGTAACCAGCACGATTATTGGTGCAACCAACCTTGAGCAACTTAAAGAAAACTTGGCAAGCACGGAGGTGCTATTAAGTGAAGAGGTGGTGCAGCAAATAGAAGAAATACATCAACAGTACCCCAATCCAGCACCGTGATTAGCTTTTAAAACGAAATCTTGGTAGTTTGAGTTTGTAATAAATGGCAAGTAAGCGAGCAATGAAGATGCTTACGCCTGCAATGATGGCGGCGTAGGTGGTTTCAATCTCGAAGGCGAGCAGCCCGATAAAGAGTAATGAACCCAGCCAAGATACCGTGGCATAAAGAGAGCTGGAAAAAACCACGGGTGTTTCATTGCATAACACATCGCGAAATACGCCACCCATTGCACCTGTGATTACGCCCATAAAACTAGCAACCAAGGGTGATGTGCCTAACATCAATGAAACCAGTGTGCCTGCAATGGCGAAGGTGGCTAAACCCGCGGCATCCGCGATGAGGAAATATTTGGGTGAGATGATGATGAATCGCGCCGCAATAAAAAGACACAATGCACTACCAACAGAAGCGATAAAAAAGATTTGATCGGCAATCCAAAACACATCGCGGTCAAGCAGCATATCGCGCAAAGAACCGCCACCTAGACCTGTGGTAATGGCAATCATCACCACGCCAAATAAGTCAAACTGTTTGAATCCTGCTTTGAGCACACCCGATGCGGAAGACACAATCACGGCAAGTAATGTGATCCAGTATAGGTTTTGTAGGAGTAGGGGGGTTGTTTCTAAAATCATAAGGATGCGATTTCTAACATATTATTTACCGTGGATATATTCTTCATCATTGAATGTAACCAGCCAAATTGGGAAATAACATACAAGCCCTGCAACAACCCATGTGCTAATCACCGCTTCCATGCCGCCCATCAGAGCTAAAATAAGGGTGAAATCCTGGTAAATATGAAAAGATGGATAACCTGACCACGTTAATAGGCATAAGGTAAGCACGGTATCCACTGCCAACATACAAAGCAGGTCACCCACGCCAACCTTAGCAAAATAGACAGGAACAATGCGCGGTAATTTGTAATAAAAGAATAAATGAATGCTGGATGCAATGACGACGGGAAGCAGTACAGATGTGCTGATATTAAAACCCAAGGTGGATACATCACCTAAGCCAAGTGTTACCAGTAAAAACACATGAATGGCTGACAAGACAACGATGGCAGTCCAAGGGCCAATCATCATCACGGTGAGCATCACGCCCAACCAGTGCACTGCCATGCCAGGTTTGATGTCGGCTTGTAACATATATAAACCTGTGAGTGCGGTAAAAATAGATGCGACTTGTAGGCCTTCTGACCAACCTGACCAAAAACGTGTTTCAGTGCGCCAAATGGCAAGCAAAACAACGGGGATGGCAATGATATTGCCCAATATCAAGAGAAAGTCTGGATAAAACCCCGCTGGAATATGCATGTTTACATCAAATAAGGGCTATTGAAGTGCTGCTTTGACAGCTGCAGACACCTTGCCCATATCTGCTTTACCTGCTGCTTTGCCACGTACAATGCCCATCACGCCACCCATCTCTTTCATAGATGTTGCGCCCGTTTCAGCGACTGCCGCAGCAACCAAAGCTTGGATTTCATCATCATTCATTTGCTCAGGCATATAGACTTCGAGCACTTTGATTTCAGCGTTTTCTGTTGCTGCCAATTCGGGGCGTTCAGCATCTATATATTGGGTGGCAGAATCCTTACGTTGTTTGATTAACTTGCTTATGACGGCGATGGTGTCGGTGTCTTCAAGTGTTTTACCCAGCTCAATTTCTTTGTCTTTAATTGCAGCTCTGAGCATGCGAATCACACCCAGCGCTACTTTGTCTTTTGCTTTCATAGCGGTTTTCATATCATCAGTAATTTGTTGAGTAAGCATGTGTTTGACACCTTTAATACATATTTTAAGTGGGTATATTAAGAGTCTTGGTCTTGCATGCAAGGAAAACACGGCTTTGGCGGTGAATATGCAAGGTTAAAAAAACCACCTTCTTTTTTTAATGTTATCTTTAACTTGATGTGGCTATGCTACGCCACCATGTCATTCTATCATCATACACTCAAACCCATTCTTAATCGTGTAGGCTCTATGCCTGTCGCTATATTATTACTTGTTTTACTTGCAGTTGCCTCTGTCATTGGCACGGTGCTAAAGCAAAACCAAGACCAAGTTGATTATTTACATCAGTTTGGGCCAACTTGGTATTGGACATTCCGGTCTTTAGGTCTGTTTGATATGTATCATACATGGTGGTTTATGACCATTCTTGGCTTGTTGATGTTCTCACTGGCTGCATGTTTACTGCGTAATACGCCTCGTTTCCTACAGGAAATGAAGCAACGCAAAGGCACCATGAACGAAAATGCACGCAAACATATTGAGCATAAGTTTGATTTAAGCTTTGATGATAAAGAAAAAGCTATATCAAGCATCAAAACTTCACTGCCCGATTGGAAATGGATGGAAACCAAAGTGGGCAATGTGCTTTGGCTTAGGGGTGATAAAGGTCGTTTTCATAAATGGGGTTATATTACTGTCCATACCGCGATGTTGGTGATTTTGATTGGCGGTTGGCTGAGTGTTCAATTTGGCTTCCGTGGCAATATGGCAGTGCCAGAAGGTGGTAAAGAAAGTGAAATATCTTTCCTTAAAGGCACGTCTACAGATTATTTGAAAATGCCATTCGAAGTACGCTGTGATGATTTTGAGATTAATTTCTTCTCCACAGGCGCACCATCCGAGTTCCGTAGTACACTAACCATTCTTGAAGATGGTAAAGAAATGATGACTTCGGACATTATTGTGAACGAACCTTTGTATTATAAAGGTGTTCGTATTTACCAAGCATCATTTGGTGATGGTGGTTCAGAGATTACACTGAAGCTTCACCGCTTAAATAAAACAGGCAATGTTGATGTGGGGCACGCAAGAATATACACTGTTTTTAAAGACCCATATTCCGATGTCACCTTAGAGCTTAAGGATTTCCGCCCTTATAATATTGAAAACATGGCTGCAGCTGGTGAGCCCAAAGATTTTAAAGATATGGGGCCATCTGTTGATTTTGTCATTCGTGGTAAAGGTTTAAAACCGGTGTTGGTGCGCAGCTTTATGGAGCCGTTTATTGCCAATGATCAGAACCAAGGTTCTTATTTGATGATTTCAAAAACGGGAGATGCGCGTGATTTCGAAACATTCTTATTGGGCTTGGACTTTTCAGAGCCTAAAGAGTGGGAACTGTTTCAAGCATTTATCCGAAAAATACCAGCCAAAGCTGCGGCTTCTCAAGAAGAGGCGCAACAGGCAAACTTGAATGCATTCCGCGCAGCTTTGGATGAAGTTTACCCTGATGGTCGACCAGATGACTTGCCAATGCTGGGTAATCGTATTATTCAATCCTTAAAAGTATTGCCAGATATGCCTTGGCCATTTGTGCCAGTATTGGAAGATTATGATCAAACCTATTATACAGGTTTACAACTCGCCAAGGATCCCGGCATGGATGTGGTGTGGATTGGTAGTGGACTATTGGTTGGTGGCTTGTGTATTATGTTCTATGTCGCACACCGTAAAGTATGGGTAAAAGTTTTAGAAGAAGAGAATGGGCAGGTGACATTGGAAGTCACAGGAATAAGTAACCGTAACCCTATTGCTTTTGAACAAGAGTTTGATGACTTAGAAAAACAAATCAAAACCGCGTATGAACAAGGAGTGAAAGTATGACAGCAATAACAGCAGATAAAGTTAGCTTTACCAGTTCGATGTATACAGGGCGGATTGCCCATATACGCAACTGGGCTTATTTGGGTTTACTGGCAGGTTTGGCGGCTATGGCCATGTTTGCAGGTGATGGTTATGTGGAAGATAACTTTGTGTTCCAAATGTTTAGCCTTGAAGGTGTGAAGTGGATGGCTGGTGGTACTGTGGTTGGCATGGGTTATGCCTTTACAACATCTGCATCTAAGTTTCGTGCTTTTCGTTTTTCTGAAATTTTAGTGCCTTGGTTTGATGGTGCAGTGTTGATGGTGGCATTGATGGGTTTATATACCTTGTTTGAACCGTCTGAAGCCATGATTACCTATGAAGACCAGTCAAACCTATTTTCTGGCAACGTGGTTATGACCATGAATGTGGCGATGTTATTTTCAGCATTGTGTTATATTGCATATCTTTTTGCACCTGATTCATTCATTGGCAAATTGGGTACAGCAACAGCTTGGATTGGTGTGTATGCTGGTGGTTCTGCATTATTATTGCGTTGGTATGAATCATATTTGTTAATGGGTGGTGATATTGGGCATGCACCTGTGTCCAACCTGTATGAAGTGTTCATCTTATTGTTTTGTGTGATTTGTGTAATTTATTTAACGCTTGAAAGCCGTCATAATGCACGTGGTTTGGGTGCTTTTGTGATGCCGATTGTGGCAGCAGGTATTTTCTTCGCCATCTGGCTGGAGTCGATTGGACAATCAGACATCAAACCACTTGTACCAGCATTGCAGTCGTACTGGATGAAGATTCATGTGCCGCTAAACTTTGTGGGTTATGGCTCATTTGCTGTGGCTTGTGCAGCGGGTATGGCTTGGTTGTTCCGTAATCGTTTGGAAGAGAGTGGTTCGCAATCAAGATTGTTGGCTGTGTTTCCATCATTAAAACAATTGGATAACCTAGCTTATAAAGCTGTGGCGATTGGTTTTCCAGCATTTACTTTGGCAACGATTCTTGGTGCAGCTTGGGCAGCAGAAGCTTGGGGCGGTTACTGGTCTTGGGACCCTAAAGAAACTTGGGCATTGATTGTATGGCTTGTGTATGGCGCATATTTGCATGCTCGTTTCTCACATGGTTTACAGGGTAAAACATTGGCATGGTGGGCTGTGTTAGGTTTCTTGGTGACTATTTTCTGTTTCGTGGGTGTAAACATGTATTTGTCTGGTTTACATTCATACGGCCAGCTTACCTGATTTAAACTGTCTTTTTTCGATGTCGCTGTTTTCTAAACCTATCTTAGCTTTGGATACAGCGTCGGGTGCGTCGGTGTGTTTGTTATTGCCAGATGGTCAAAGTATATCTGCGAGTATGAACACACCGCGCGCGCATTCGCGGGAACTGCTTCCGTTATTGGAGCAGGTTGTACAACAACAAGGTTTGCAGTGGCAAGATATTGGTGCGTTTGCCGTCGGTACAGGCCCAGGTTCTTTCACTGGACTGCGCGTTGCATGTGCGACGATTGCAGGCATGAATGCATCGTTACATAAACCTGTGTATGCGCTGTCATCTTTAGCCATTACGGCACAACAAGCCATGTTAGAAGGTGAATTGTGGGCGATTGAAGATGCTCGCTCAGGGCTGGTTTATGCGGCGCAGTTTTCCGCTGGTAAATGTGTTTCAGCACCGCAATGTTTGACTTGGGAATCATTCTTATCATTAACACCCTCATCCTATGTGATCTTATCTGATATTCCTGTTGAGCTGCCTGACTGGCAGGTTTTACCTTTAGAACAGACGCGAGAGCAAGCGCTGTTGGCAGAAGTGCGTGCCTTACAGCCTGATGCCGAATATAAAATGTGGGTAGAACCTTTATATTTACAAGCCTCTCAAGCGGAGAAAAACTTAGCATGAATCAACCATTGCGCGTCCTATTTGTTTGTTTAGGTAATATTTGCCGCTCACCTTTGGCAGAGGTCGTGGTGAAATCCGTTGCCGAGGAACAAGGTTTATCACAGATGTTCCATTTTGAATCAGCGGGCACTGGCGATTGGCATGTGGGTAAGGGCGCAGACCCACGTTCTGCCAGCAAAGCTGTAGAGAAAGGTTTAAGCCTAGAAAAGCATCAAGCGCAGCAAATTACACCAAGGAATATTCATGATTGGGATGTGTTTGTAGCCATGGATAGCGATAACCAATACAACTTGATAGCTATGGGTGTAAAACCAGAACAAGTGATAATGATGCGCGCCTTTGAAGGTATGGAACAAACACCCGATGTACCAGACCCTTATTATGGCGGAGCGGGTGGTTTTGAAGATGCTTACCAAATGTTAATATTGAATGCACAAGGGCTGCTTCAATGTTTACAGAATTTCAAACAACAACATTAGACTGATGTTGCCTGAACTATACATACGTTTGCGTATGGCTCCTAAGTGGCTACGTAGTCATGATACCCTGTACCTAGGGCTTTTAGCCTTGGTTGTTGGTGTACTGGCAGGTTATGGCGCTTTGTTGGTACGCTTTGGTATCGAGTGGGTCAGTCGTATTTGGACGGGTGAAGGCACATGGTCTGAAGCTTTACATGAGATTCATTGGTCTATTTTTTTATTGGCTCCTGTGTTGGGTGGTTTGTTGGTTGGCTGGATTAACATACGCTGGTTGCCACAAAGTGAAGAACGGGTAATCCCTGGTGTAATTGAAGCTTTGGCCGAACGTGGCGGTAAAATATCCGCTAGGAAAATGACAGGTGAGTTTGTTTCCAATATTGTTTCTGTGGGCAGTGGTGCATCTATGGGTAGGGAAGCACCAACCGTTGCACTGGGTGCTTCTTTGGCTTCATTGTTGGGGCAATGGTTTGGATTGAGTGAAAAACAAATGCGCACCATGCTGGGCTGTGGTGTGGCAGCAGGTATTGCAGCATCATTTAATGCACCAATTGCAGGTGTATTGTTTGCACTGGAAGTGATTCTTGCAGATTATGCGATTGCGACGTTTACGCCGATTGTGATGTCGGCAGTGATTGCGACAGTGATTACACGTTCAGAGTTGGGCAACTTCCCCATGTTTACCATTCCTGAATTTCGTTTGGTTTCAAGTTGGGAAATCCCTGCTTATATTGGACTAGGTATTTTTTGCGGACTATTAGCCGCCGTGATGGTGAAAAGTTTACCCAAGTCACGAGCACTTTTTGAATCGTATGTTTCACAACCCATGTTTAGACCTGCTGTTGCAGGTTTGTTGTTGGGGCTTTGTGCTTTGGTTATTCCTGAAATTATGTCCATTGGTTATGGCACGGTCGATGGCATTTTACTTGAAAATGTGGAAACCAATATTCTCGGAAGCAATTTACCTTTGGCTGTTTTCTTAGGTGTTTTATTGGTGATGAAGATGCTGACCAGTGTGATTTGTTCGGGTGGTCGTTTTGGTGGGGGCATGATTGGTCCCTCATTGTTTGTTGGTGCAACTGCGGGTGCACTTTATGGCGGTATTGTGCATGGTATTTTCCCAACATGGTCGGAGTCGTATGGTGCGTATGCTTTGGTGGCATGTGGTGCGATGTTGGCAGCAACCGTACAAGCGCCCATGAGCAGTATTTTAATGATATTTGAACTGTCCAATGATTATCACATCATGGTGCCTCTGATGACGGCATGCGTTGTTGCTGCCTTGGTAAAACGTTCGTTTGGTAGTGGCTCTGTAATTACGGAAGGATTGCAGGAGAAGGGGGTGGATACCGAAGGTGCACTGGAGCGTTCTTGGATGCGTGCAGTGCCTGTTTCAAGGTTACCTTGGCGCTCGATTCCATCGGTACATATCTCAGCAAAACTTGAAGAGCTCAAACAGGTGTATATTTCATCAGGCAAAGGTTGCGTGGTTGTGGTGAATGATGAAGGTGAGATGCATGGCATTGTCACCTTTGAGGATTTGAAAGCATGGTTGCTGGATTCCGCATCCGACCAAGTGGTGGTTGCATCTGAAGTTGCCAATACACATGTGTATTGCCTATCTGAAAATGATAGCCTGTTGGATGCCGTTGATATTTTAGACCAAGAAGCCTTTGAGCAAATGCCTGTGGTTGCCAAAGACAACCCGAAAAAGGTGTTGGGAATTGTTTCTCGAAATGCAGTGTTTTCAACATACCATAAACTGATTGTGAAACATGGTGAAGAGAATGCCAAGAGTTGGTAAATGAGCCTTAATACTGCACAACAACAAGCGGTCGAAGCCGAAGATGGCCCTCAGCTTATTTTGGCAGGAGCAGGCTCTGGAAAGACGCGCACAGTAGTGCATCGCATTGGTCATTTGATTGCACAGCGTGGTTATGCACCACATCGCATCCTCGCTGTCACATTTACCAACAAAGCCGCCAAAGAATTACAACAGCGATTATCTGATTTGATTGGTGATGGCGGCGGTGGGGTTATTTCAGGCACATTTCATTCGATTTCCCTGCGTTTTCTTCGCTCTTATGCTGATGTTTTGGGTTACCCCAAAAGTTTTCAGGTGATTGATAGTGATGACCAAAAAACATTGGTCAAACGCATACTCAAAGCGCGTAGTATTCCTTCAGATAGATTGCATCCTTCATTTTTAGCCAGTTGGATTGAGCAGCAAAAAAATGCAGGTTATCTGCCTGAACAAGCTGAATCCATGTTGTGGAGCGGTTTAGACCTCAAAGATTTGTATATCGCATACCAAGATGAACTCAAACAATTGGAACGCATGGATTTCTCCGATTTGATATTGAATTGTGTGCGTCTGCTTAGAGAACATAAAGATGTGGCAACGGCGATGTTTACCCGCTTTGACCATATTTTGGTTGATGAATATCAAGATACCAATCCGCTGCAGCATGAGTGGTTGTGTTTACTAGCGCAAGAACATCAGAATATCACGGTGGTAGGTGATGATGACCAATCCATTTATGGTTGGCGGGGTGCAGATGTGCGTCATATTTTGGACTTTGGGCAGGTGTGGAATAATGCGCAAACCCATAAGTTAGAAGACAATTATCGTTCTACCGAATCGATACTTAAACTTGCCAATGCGATTATCAGCAACAATGAAGATAGACATCTTAAGCAACTCAATGCCACACGAGAAGGTGGCTTAAAACCTGAGTTTCATGTGTGTGTGGATGAATATGCCGAAGCACGGCATATGGCGAAATTATTTAATGAGCGGTATGCCACGGTGCAATGGTCAAAAATGGCTGTGTTGTACCGCTCCAACCGTCAATCGCTGGCTATTGAGCAGGTATTTCGCGAAGAAGACATCCCTTACCGTATTATTGGGGGCTTAAGTTTCTTCGCGCGTATGGAAATCAAAGATGCTTTGGCATTTTGGGCACTGCTTAATGATTGCGCGGATGGTATGCATATGTTGCGGGTTTGTAATAAACCCAAACGTGGCATTGGTGCTAAGGGTCAGGAAACGATTGCTACATTGTTGAGTGCAAGTGGGCTTAGGGTTGCTGATTGGATTGCAAGTATGTTGCAAGCCACGTCCGTACCCGCACCGATGAAAAAGCTACTACCTTTGTTGCAGTTGATGCAAGAGGTGAAACCCGAAATTGAAGATAAAGCTGACCGAGGATTGATGTTATTGCTCGAAAAGAGTGGTTATATCGACAGCCTCAAAGCATTGGGTGATGTGGAATCTGAATCGCGTTTGGAAAACATCAAAACTTTGCAAAATTATATTGAATTATCCTTAGAGTCAGGCATTACTCCCATCGAATTTATGGATAGGGCAGCGCTTATGGTCAGCGGCGAAGAAGATAATGATGATGAAGATGCAGTGAACTTGATGAGCCTGCATAGAGCCAAAGGTTTGGAATTCGATACGGTGGTTCTAGCAGGTGTGGAAGATGGTATGTTGCCACATCAGCGAGCCTTGGATGAAGGCGAAGCTGGCATTGCTGAGGAGCGCAGGCTTTTGTATGTGGGGGTGACACGGGCTGAAAATATCCTGCATTTAACCTCAGCAAGGCTGCGCCGCATGTTCGGTGATATGACATACCCCATGCCAAGCAGGTTTATAGCTGATTTGGATGATGATGTGCTTTGTAAATCGGAGAAAATTCAGCAACCACACATGTTTTCTCAAGCAAAAGCCACATCATCCGCGCAAGGTATTACGGTGGGTGCGTACGTGAATCACCCTAGCTTTGGTGACGGTTTGATTGTGGACTTGGAAGGCGATGGTGATGCGGTGCGTGTTGCCATTGAGTTTGATGCGGTGGGTTTAAAACGTTTGATGTTGAAATATGCGGCACTCACCGTGTTATAAATTCAAGCTTTCTTTATATGTAAAGCTTCTTACAATGCGTGGCAAAGAATTTTAGGAGTACATCATGGATCTCAGTAAAATCCCAGCAGGTAAGAATACACCCGAAGAAATTAATGTGGTGATTGAAGTGCCACAACATGCCGACCCCATCAAATATGAACTGGATAAAGATTCAGGTGCGGTGTTTGTTGACCGTTTTATGCACACCGCCATGCATTACCCATGCAACTATGGCTTTGTACCCAACACATTGTCTGAAGATGGTGACCCTGTTGATGTATTAGTTGTTGCTGAATTTGCCTTGGTTCCTGGCTCTGTGATTGCATGTCGTCCTGTAGCTGTATTACAAATGGAAGATGAAGCTGGCATGGATGCTAAAGTATTGGCAGTGCCGATCACCAAATTAACGCCTGTTTACGAAGATGTGACAGGCCCAGAAGGTCTACCTAAGTTCTTGCTTGATCAAATCGAACATTTCTTTGAACATTATAAAGACCTAGAGTCCAATAAATGGGTGAAAGTTACAGGTTGGGCAGATGCTGCCGCAGCCAAAAAAGAAATCATGGATTCGATCGCGCGTTACAACGATTAATTGATGCACATCTTGTAAATTAAGGCTCTGCTTGAAGTGGAGCCTTTTTTATTTGCAGTGACCTTATTCAGCTTAGCTGTTACCTTGTGGCAGCAGCATGAAAAAATGTAAAAAATGACAGAAGCGAAATATATGATACAAAACTCTACAGATTCTTCTTTTTCCACCACGGGTGGTCATGGTTCAGCACCTGATCCATGCATCTTTGTCATTTTTGGTGCATCAGGTGATTTAACCAAACGGTTGCTCATTCCGTCGTTGTTTAATCTTTATAGTGATGGCTTATTGCCCGACAACTTCGTGGTTTTAGGTTTGTCTATTGATGACTTTAGCACTGAAACTTTCCGTCAGAAAATCAGTGTGGATGTACACAAACATTCACGTAGGGAAAGCTTTGATGAAACATCGTGGGACAACTTTTGTGATAATATCCATTATTTACAAGGCTCATTTGAAGAAGGTAAAACCTATCAAAACTTAAGCCGTTTTCTTGATGCATTTAATGGTCGCTATGAAACGCAAGGCAATGTGTTGTTTTATATGGCAATACCGCCAAGTATTGTCAGCATGGTTTCAAAAGGTTTGCAAAGTGCTAGTTTAAATGAAGAAAGCCAAGGTTGGCGGCGTATTGTGGTTGAAAAACCATTCGGCACTGACCTTGCCTCTGCAAAAAAACTTAACAAAGATATTCTCACCTATTGGCATGAAAGCCAAGTTTACCGCATTGATCATTATTTGGGCAAAGAAGCCGTGCAAAACCTTGTATCCTTTCGTTTTGCCAATGGCATGTTTGAACCACTGTGGAACCATACTCATATCGACCACATCCAAATCACTGCCAATGAACAAATTGGCGTAGAATGGCGCGGTGGTTATTATGATAAAGCGGGTGTGATCCGTGATATGATTCAAAACCATTTGTTTCAAATGCTAGCATATTTATGCATGGAGCCGCCCACATCTTTTGATGCTGAAGCGATTCGCAATGAGAAACATAAACTGCTTAATACCGTACGTATTTTAAAACACGAAGAAGTGAACACCCATGCCGTTCGCGGGCAATACGATGCTGGGTTTAACCCGGATGGAACGCCAGCCAAAGCATACCGTGATGAGCCGCATGTTGACCTTGATTCCAACACCGAAACCTTTGCTGCGATTAAGCTGCGCATTGATAACTGGCGTTGGGATGGTGTGCCTGTGTATCTACGCTCAGGCAAAGGTATGAGCCGAAAATCCACGGAAATCGTGGTGCAATTTAAACAAGCACCCGACTTCACTTTTCGTGGCACACCTGCTGCCGAACAACTTGAAGCCAACCAGCTTATTTTCCGTATTCAGCCCAAAGAAGGCATCGAACTACACTTCCTTGCCAAACGACCAGGTCCATCCATGAATTTGCGCAATGTGAACATGCGTTTTGAATATGAGGATGCGTTTACGAATCAACCAGGGCTTGGTTATGAAACCATGTTGTTTGATTGCATGCGTGGTGATGCATCTTTGTTTTCGCGTTCGGACTTGGTGGAAACATCTTGGAAAATTGTGCAACCCATTTTGGATGTTTGGGGCAAAGAAAAAGACGAAACCTTGCCCAATTATCCCTTTGGTTCATGGGGGCCAAAAGCCTCGTTTGATTTGTTATCCCCGCGTTGTAAACGCCGCTGGCCAACCCGCTCATCCAAGCAAGCCTTAAGAAGTATCCCCATGTTTGAGGGTAGCGATGAAACCATGCTTAGTGCATTTTCTTCTATGCTCAAGTCGGTAGCATTTGATGCAGGCGACCAAATTGTTGACGTACAAAGCGAAGCGCATGAATTATTTGTCATCCGTATAGGCACAGTGGAAATTCGCAATGAAAAAGGCAAAGTATTAAAAACATTAGAGAAAGGTGATATTTTTGGTGAGCTGAGTTTGTTGAGTACACAGCATCTGCCCACCAATACCTATGCCAAAACCTATTGTGCATTATACACCATGAGCAAACATGATTTTTGTAGGGTATTGATGGATAATCCTAGCTTTGCCGACCACATTAAACACATCGCCCGCGAGCGATATGATATTATTGTTGATGCCCAAGACTGGGTGGACTCGGTAGGCACAGAAAATACAGAAGGAGTTTCACAATGAAATTAGCAATGATTGGTTTGGGTCGTATGGGCGGCAATATGGTCAAACGTTTGATGCAGGCTGAGCATGAAGTGGTGGCTTATGATGTTGATGCTACGCCCGGCAAAGCTTTAGAAGCTGAATTTGAGCGTGTACAAGCTGCATCCGACTTAAAAGATGTGATTGCCAAGCTGCCAACACCGCGTGTGATTTGGGTGATGGTGCCGCATGAATATGTGGATGACACGATTGCCAACTTGCTTGCAGCAGGTGTTGAGTCAGGCGACTTAATTATTGATGGTGGCAACTCCAACTACAAAGAAGGCCAGCGCCGTGGCGCTGAGTTGGCTGAAAAAGGTATTTTGTTTGCTGATTGTGGCACATCGGGTGGCGTTTGGGGTCTGCAAAACGGTTATTCACTGATGATTGGCGGTGAAAAACAAGCCATTGATTTGATTGCCCCAGCATTAACCACACTAGCTTCAGATGATGGTAAAGGCTGGGGGCATATGGGGCCTGTTGGTTCGGGTCACTTTGTAAAAATGGTACATAACGGCATCGAATACGGCATGATGCAAGCCTTCGCTGAAGGTTATGACATCATGAAAGCCAAAGAAGAATTTGACCTCGATATGCATCAAATTTCCCGCGTTTGGCAACATGGTTCAGTGGTCAGTTCATGGTTGTTGGATTTGACAGGTGATGCTTTGGAGCAAGATGTTGAACTGTCTTCATTGTCCGATTGGATGGATGATTCAGGTGAAGGTCGTTGGACAGTCAACGAATCCATTGATTTGGGTATTCCAGCACCTGTATTAACTTTAGCACTACAAATGCGTTTCCGCAGCCGCCAAAAAGATGCGTATGCGGGTAAAATTGTGAATGCACAACGCGCTGGTTTTGGTGGGCACAAAATTAAGCCAGCAAAGAAATAACATGGCTTTTGATGCAACAGCATTAAAACACTTCGCCACAGGTGATGCAGCCGCACGATTTGTGGCGGATGAAGTGATTCAAGCCTGTGCCAAAGCGATTGAAGCAGATGGAGTGTTTCACTGGGTATTGGCAGGCGGTAGCACACCTGAATTATGCTACCGCTTATTGTGTGGTGCCGATATGGATTGGGCGAAAGTGCATGTCTGGTTTGGTGATGAACGTGCGCTTGAATCAGGACATCCCGATAGAAATGAAACCATGGCACGTCATGCCTTGTTAGACCATGTGGCGATTCTGCAAGAGAACATTCATAGCATTGGTTTTACAAACGGTACACAAGCTGCGGCAGAAGCTTATGCCAAAGACATCGCCACCATCAAAACTTTTGATTTGGTGATGTTAGGGATGGGCGAAGATGGGCACACGGCAAGCTTATTTCCAAACCATGACACCTTAAATAGCAACGATTTGACGGTGGCAGAGTTTGATTCACCCAAACCCCCATCCGAACGGGTAAGTATGGGTTTTAAAGCTTTGAACAACCACAAACAGTGTTTTATTTTGGCAACGGGTGCATCCAAAAAAGATGTGCTTCAAGATATTAATAACGGTGCTGATTTCCCCATTACTTTTATCGAAAATGCCGTGTGGGTGGTTGATCACGCGGCTTGGTAATGTGAAGGTGGAAGTTTAATAATAAACCCTTTTTTAACAAAAGTTTACATGTTTTTTTCATTGAAGGCTAAGTCAAACATTGGGTATTATTTACCCCTTGGTTCATACATACATATAAGTCATTAGCGGCAGGCATGCTTTTTGCTAGTAAGAACCTGACAACAGATTGAGAGATCTAGAATCTGTTGTCAGGAGGATTGTATGGTTCATGATAGGGCGCTGAAATTCCATCATTTAGAGCGAGTGTTGGGGCACTCACGTTTTGGTATGATTATGATGGTTTTGATTGGATTATCCTTTATTCATAATCAAATACTATCGGCTGTATTGTTTATTTTATTTTCCATTGAAATTATTGCTCGCATTACCTTGTTTCGCCGTAAAATTAAATTAAATCCTTACCGTTCCTCCACCAACCAGAAAGTCGATTTGGTGTTATTAATTATTGATATCATTGCGGTGTCATCACTACTTGTAACCGTATTTAATATTCAAATTCCTGCGGATGACGTAGCACTTGCACGTTTATTGCGCGGCGTTTATTTATTACGTTCTTTACGTTTTGTTCGTTATTTTGACTTACACAGTGCAATGTTTTCCCCGACCTATGGCATGGTTATTTCTCTGATTATTATGGTCTCATTTTTTGCAGATGGTGCCACAATCATGGCGATTATTATCTTTTTTTTCGTGGAGCTGGCGTTACGTTTAATCGTGATTCGAGGGATGAAGTTTGAGAGCAAGAGGGATAAATATACGGAGTGGATTTTCTGGTATGTGGACTTGGTTGCCACGCTTTTCATGTTGCCATTTATTGCAGGGTTTGCTTATAGCGGAGCCTTGAGGTCATTACGTTTGATTCGTTTGTTAAGACCTTGGGGTATTATTATTCGAAACTTGAAAGATGTTTTGCGTGAAGGTCAATTTATGCAAGAAATTAACTTAATTGTACTGTTTCTTGCGATTTTATCCATTGGTGGCGGCGTATTAGCAACTATGCTGTTTACAGATTTTGATTATACCATGGGTTTATATAACAAACCTGTGGAAAGTGAGATGCTGGCTGCTATTTGGTTTGCTTTCCGCTTACTGACTGACCCTGGGAACTCAGTGATATACCCTGATAATATGGCGGTTGCTGTTTTTTCTATTACAGCTGTAATCATGGGGGTATTCATTTTTGCCTTCTTCATTGGTATTGGGGCAAATATTGTATCAGGTTTGATGCGCCGTTTACGGAATGAAGACCTCTTGGTGAAGAATCATTTGGCAGTATTGGGCTGGTCGCCAGCATCACCTTATATCTTGGATCAGTTGCGAATTATATCTGATAGAACATTTACCCGTCTTAAGGTGGTGTTATTACATCATGCGCATGAAACACCCAAAGAGTTGATTAATGAAAGCTGGATTACTTACCGCCAAGGTTTGATTGATTCATCGAAAGATTTAAAACGTATTAATATTGCTGAGGCTCAACAGGCCTTAATCGTGATGCCGCCCAAAGAAGCTGCCTCTGCCTCATTATCCCATGCTTTCTATAATATGCTTGCCGTGAGAACTGAAAATAAGCGTATTCGAATGAGTATTGCTATTCCAGGTATGGATCATGCTAGGCTGGATACCCATCAGCATATGCTGCAAGTGGGTTGGGATAACCGTGGGAATTATAATGAACCAACAGTGGTGATGTCGGAAGCTGATTTTCGTGCAACAGCCTTATGTAATATCTTGCGCTACAGTGACTTTGATCAGGTTTTACAACGTTTGATGATTCCTGAGTTATCTGATGAATCTGCTATTCACCTCGTCGATTGGGGTGGGGAGCTCAAACGTGATGAAAATAATCAGTGGCAGTTATTTTTACCCGATGGTTCATGTGGTTGCGCGGTTACTTCTTTACAAGATCACCTCTTTGAGCGTGGTGTGCTGCTGTTTGCTCTGATTACAGAAGATTGGGAAACTATTCCATTGTATCACTTAGAGGATCAGTTTGTGGAGTCCATCAAAGTACAGGCATTGATTGGTATCGCGATTAGTGAAATGGCAATTTATGATGAAACAACGTATTGCATTCGTGAAGCTGAGGCAGGGAATTATAAACCTATTGAAGCTACGGTAGAAGATTTGGATGCGCTGGGTTTATCATTGCAAGAGCCTGAAGAAAAAATGCAGCTCTTGGTCATGGGCTGGGTGGGTAGTTTACCTTTATTGCTCAAACGTTTGCTTCGTTTTTATCATGCTTTGGATTTGGTGATTATTGATGACTTAACCCCTGAGCAAATTGTGAGTGAAAAAGAGTATTTGGGAAGGCGGCTTGCAGAAGAGCCCGGTCTTGAAGACTTAGTAACAATTCATATTGAAGCTTGGGACTTTAATGATATGGAACGTTTGCGGCCTTTGATTGTAAAATCAAACCATGTGATTTTATCCAGACCTAAAGGTATGGATGATTCTGCCTATGCTATGATTACTACGGTCCTATCTCATGTGACCACGATATGTCGGGATGAATCTGTGAAACCACAGGTGTTCCCTCTGTTGGATAACCGTGAACAAGCAGCGTTGTTGCAAAAAGAGCTTGGTGGATATGAGTTGCCTACTGAAGTTCATGTCACCGTACCCAATGAGTTTTATGGTGTTTTTGTGGCACATACATCGTTTCACATGTTTGCCGTAGAAAAAGATGAGGATTATCAAAGTAAACGTGCTTTCCGCCATACCTTGGATAAGTTGATGTCTGATTCCGGTGAAGACTCGGATATGGGTTTAAAGGTACTTGAAGTCTCAACGCCATTGCCAGAAAACCCATTACATTTATACCAAAGTTTAAGAGAGCAAGGTTATATTTGGATTGGTTATACCATGAGTGAGGCCTGTGTGAGGGTGGATAAACTAGGGCAGGCACTGGATAGCTTGTTCCCACGACAAACATCATTTACCTGTCATCGACAAAATCAAATTATTATTAACCCGAATGGCAACCCGTTTTCACAGAAAGCTTGGGAAGAAAGTCGAGGTAAGGTTGTTGAGCTGATTACACTGAGTGGTGATGATGATATCGAATTATTTTAAGACGATTGACTTTGAATTTAGGTTGGCATGACTATTGCTTTTAGCCTGATTAGAAAAGATATATGAAAGTTGTTTTGAAATGAATGGACAGGAGTAGCAAGTGGCAAAGATTTTAATTGTAGATGATATGGCAAGTATGCGAAAAATGGTTGCTTTCACCTTGGAGGGTGAAGGTCATGAAGTGGTTCAAGCCGATGATGGTGATGAGGCATTGGAAATAGCGAAAACAGATGAAGGTTTCGCCTTGGTGATTACAGATGTCAATATGCCGAACATGGATGGCATAACTTTGACAGGTGAGCTGCGTAAGCTTCCTGCCCTAAAGTTTACGCCAATTCTTTTATTAACCACAGAAGCAGGTAAAGACAAAAAAATGCAAGGTAAAGCGGCTGGGGCTACAGGCTGGTTGGTTAAACCTTTTGACCCAGACAAGCTTTTGATGACCATTAAAAAGGTTCTCAAGTAGTTTATCATGAGTATTGACCTCGATCAATTCAAGCAAATTTTCTATGAGGAAAGTTTTGAAGGTTTAGATACCATGGAGACAGGGCTTTTGGGTATGACAGATGGGGGTACAGACCTTGATGTTGTGAACGATATTTTTCGTGCTGCCCATTCGATTAAAGGGGGTAGCGCAACCTTTGGTTTTACGGCATTAGCATCATTCACCCATATCATGGAAGGGTTGTTGGATGAAATGCGCGAGGGTAAACGCGAAGCAGATGCAGACGTGGTTAATATTCTTTTAGAATCAGTAGATGAAATGCGCAGTTTGATGAGTGCATACCAAAACAATGAAGAACCTGACGTTGAACATATGAAGGGGCTTCAAAAGAAACTGGAACAAGTCTGTGGCATGGAAAGCAGTGAAGGTAGTGATAAAGAAGAAGCTGCTGATGCAACAGAGGGAGATCAGCGTAGATTAGGCTGGAATATTGAGTTTAAGCCACATGCTAACATGTTGGTGACAGGCAATGATCCAATATTACTCCTGTCGGAGCTTGAAGATTTGGGTGAAATGTCATTGCAGGCGCATGACAATAAATTGCCATCGTTGACAGATATGGATTCTGAACATTGTTATTTGTCTTGGTCTATCAAGTTGATGGGCACGGATATCGAAGAAGAGCAGATTACAGAAATTTTTGAATGGGTTGAAGATGAGTGTGATTTAGAAATCACGGGCATTTATCCAGAACGGAAACGCTCAGATAGGCGTGCTGGCGACCGCAGAGTGCCGGGGGCGCAAGAAGACAGGCGCAGCAATGATAGACGTAAAGGTCCTCGCCGCCCAGGTGACCCAAAGCCAGCTGCTCAGCCCACAACTATTCGTGTGGATACCAATCGTATTGATGAGTTGATTGATATGGTGGGTGAACTGGTGATTACCCAATCGATGCTGGGGCAACTTGGCGAAGAATTTGATATGAGTAAGTTGGTTCGTTTGCGTGAAGGTTTAGAAGAGTTGGAGCGTAATTCACGTGAGATCCAAGAGGCTGTGATGCGCGTACGTATGCAGCCCATTTCTTTTGCTTTTAACCGTTTTCCTCGCATGGTGCATGATTTAAGCCAAAAACTAAGTAAAAAAATACGTTTGGAGTTGATTGGCGAAGACACTGAGATGGACAAAACAGTGATGGAGAAAATCAACGACCCATTGGTGCATTTGGTTCGTAACTCGTTGGACCATGGTCTAGAAGGCCCTGAGGAGCGCCTTGCTGCAGGTAAAGATGATGAGGGTTACGTGCGTCTTAGAGCGTTTCATCAAGGTGGCAGCATTGTTGTCGAGGTATCTGATGATGGGCGAGGTCTGGATAGGCATAAATTATTTAATATAGCAGTGAAAAAAGGTGTGATTAAAGAAACCGATACGTTGAGTGATGAACAGGTGTTCATGTTGCTTTTTGCCGCAGGTTTTTCTACGGCTGAGAAACTGAGTGATATTTCAGGGCGTGGTGTTGGTTTGGATGTGGTGAGGCGAAACATTGAAAGCCTTGGTGGTAATGTCGATGTGCGCTCGGTATTGGGTGAAGGGACTACATTTACCATTCGTTTACCGCTTACTTTGGCTGTTTTAGATGGTCAACTGCTTCAAGTGGATGGTCAGACCTATGTATTACCCTTGGCAAGCATTGTTGAGTCGCTGCAAATGCGTAAAGAGAGTGTTAGTGCCTTGGCGGGAGATACAAGAGTTTATCGCTTACGTGATGAGTATATCCCGATTGTCAGTTTATCGCAGCTGTTTTCCACCAATGATGGTGAAGGAAACACAGAACTTCATGGCAAGTTACTGGTGATTGTGGAATGGGCAGATAAACGTATTGGTTTGATGGTGGATGATTTGCTTGGTCAACAGCAAGTGGTGATTAAAAGCTTGGAAACCAACTATGAACGTGTCAAAGGTTTGTCAGGCGCAACTATTTTGGGTGACGGAACGGTGTCGCTTATTTTGGATATTTCAGGCTTGATGGACATGTCTTCAAAGACGTTAGATAAACTTAATAAATCCAGTGCTGCATTGAAGAAAATACAGCATACAGGAGAGTGAATATGGATGGTGTTTCAAGTATGAAAGAGGCGGAAAATCAGTACCTCACATTCATGTTATCGGGTGAAGAATATGGTGTTGATATTCTGACGGTGCAAGAGCTTAGGGGTTGGGAAAATACAACACCTATCCCCAACACACCCTCCTTTGTGTTGGGTGTGATTAATTTAAGGGGTGTGGTTGTACCCATTGTTGATTTGCGAGACCGCTTTGGTTTAGAAGCTAAAGACCATGGTCCAACCACGGTGGTGATTATTGTCAAAGTTCACGCTGGAGATAAAGAGCGTGTGATGGGTATTGTCGTGGATGCTGTTTCAGAGGTGTATGACATTACGCCGTCAGAAATGCAACCACCACCAGATATGGAAGGGGCTATTTCTATCGATTTTGTAACGGGTTTAGCCACCATGGAAGATAAAATGGTGATCCTGTTGGATATCAATAAATTAATTAATGAGGGTGTGCTCAAAGGAGCGCGTGAACCCAACAAAACTGAAGCAGTCGCTGAAGCAGTCGCTGAAGCAGTATAATACACATAAAATATTAAAGGAAATTGGAGATTGTATGTTTTGGTCTAATAATAATGAAGAGATGCAGGTATTAAAAAATCAAGTCACAGATTATCAAGGTGTATTTGCTGCAATTGATAAAGTGATGGCGACGATTGAGTTTGACTTGAATGGTACGATTCAAACAGCCAATGATAACTTTTTAAACACGCTGGGTTACACCTTAGATGAAGTGCAAGGTCAGCATCACAGCATATTTGTCGAAGCAGAATATAAAGCAAGTGCTGAATATACACAATTTTGGCAATCGTTGAATCGTGGTGAGTTTGTGGCAGACAAGTTTCTGCGCTTGGGTAAAGGTGGTAAAGAAGTTTGGATTCAGGCTTCTTATAATCCGATTCGAGATGCTGATGGTAAAGTGTATAAGGTCGTTAAGTTTGCCACAGATGTGACCGAGCAAGAGCTGCTTAATGTAGATATTAACGGTAAAATGGCTTCGGTTGATAAAGTGATGGCAATCATTGAGTTTAAACTTGATGGTACAATTCTGACTGCGAATGATAATTTCCTTGATTGCATGGGTTATCAGTTGAATGAAATCAAGGGCAATCATCATAGCATGTTTATTGAAGCTGAATACAAAGCCAGTGGTGATTATGCACAGTTTTGGCAGCGCTTGAATAATGGTGAAGTGATTGCAGACCAATTCTTGCGAATAGGTAAGGGCGGTAAAGAGGTTTGGATTCAAGCTTCGTACAACCCTATTCGAGATGCTAAGGGACGTTTGGTGAAAGTAGTGAAGTTTGCTACAGATGTGACTGAACAAAAACAAAATAACCTGAAGCTGCAAGCATTGATGAGTGATGCCAATGAAGTATTGCAAGCTATATCAGGTGGTGATTTGACTGTATCTTTGGATGGTGATTATACCGATGATATGGCTGTATTACAGCAAGCCATAAACGGAATGGTAGAAGAGCTCAATCAAACATTCGCTGAGATTAGTGAACAAGCTATTGATGTAGATTCTGTATCGGCAGAAATCGAAGAAGGCAATAACATGCTGAATACACGCACCCAAGAGCAAGCTGCAGCTTTGGAAGAAACTGCAGCAAGTATTGAAGAGATAACCAGCACAGTGCAGCAAACAGCGGATAATTCTCGCCAAGCCAATCAACTTGCATCAGATGCGAGAGAGCAAGCGGAAGATGGTGGTAAAGTGGCTGAGCGCGCAGTACAAGCGATGGCGGATATCAATACCAGTAGCCGTAAAATTTCCGATATTATTGGTGTTATTGATGAAATTGCCTTCCAGACCAACCTATTGGCACTTAATGCTGCAGTAGAAGCAGCGCGAGCTGGTGAACAAGGTCGCGGGTTTGCGGTGGTTGCAGGTGAAGTGCGCACCTTGGCTCAGCGCTCGGCTGAAGCAGCTAAAGAAATCAAAGTGTTAATCAATACCAGTGTGGAAAGTGTGAATGCAGGTAGTAAGCTTGTAGATGAGTCGGGTGAAGCGCTTAATGAAATCATGGGTGCTGTGGGTAAGGTTGGTGATATTATTGCTGAAATTGCTGCAGCGAGTGTGGAGCAATCATCGGGCATTGAGCAAATTAATAAAGCGATTGTGCAGCTGGATTCAGGTACACAGCAAAATACAGCTTTGGTTGAAGAGTCTGCGGCATCCAGTCAGCGCCTGAAGCAACAAGCTACAGAGCTAAGTGAGCAAGTCGGGCGTTTTGTGTTAAGCAATGAAGAGAAGAAGCCCAAACGCGGAGCTAAAAATACACGTAAATCGCCTGCGGCAGTAAGTACAAGAAGTAAATCTGTGCCAACAAGACCTGCACGCGAGAAAAAGGCTGCTAAACCCACAAAACCTGTCGTTAGCAATGGTAGTGATGATGTATGGGAAGAGTTTTAATAGCTAAGGTTTCACGTTAGCCCCCCTATTTTTATAAAAACATATAACCTTTAACAGCATAGACAGGAGTTTTCCGTGCGCAAGAATTTGCCGATTACCAATCACGAAGTGATGATGAAAGATGGCCAAGTGCTTATTTCAGAGACCAACCTTAAAGGCATTATCACGGACGTGAATGATGAGTTTGTTGAAATAAGCGGTTTTACAAAAGCTGAGCTGATTGGTAAGAATCATAATGTGGTGCGTCATCCTGAGATGCCGCCAGAGGCATTTCAAGATTTGTGGGATACCGTGCGAGCGGGAAAACCTTGGACGGGTTTGGTGAAAAACCGTTGCAAAGATGGTGGCTTCTATTGGGTGCAAGCCAATGTAGCACCTATTTTTAATGACGGTAATATTACAGGTTATGTTTCGGTAAGAAGTACACCTGATAGGCAAAGTATTGAACAAGCCAGCGCATTGTATGCTAAAATTAATGCGGGTAAGGCAAGTTTAAAAGATGAAAGTTTATTACAAAAGCTGAACATTTTTAAGCGTATGCAAGTTTGGCAAAAGATTGCCGCAACGTTAGCCATTGTGATTATGTTATTGGGTGGTTCATGGTTTATGACTTTGCAGGGGTTAACTGAGGCACATGATGGTTTGCTCATGTCGGGTAATGATAGGCAGGTTGCATTATCAGCCGCTGCTATTGAACGTGATGTGTTGTCAATCATGATAGATTTGAAAAAAACACAAACGTTGTTGGATGAACAGTCATTTAAAGATAGCCATGTTTTCTTAATTAAAGCACTAGCGGAAATTGACCAAGATATTAAAGTTATTCAGCAAGCTGACTTGGGTGAAGAAGAGGTTAGTGCAAGCCAAGCATTTTTGAAGGCAACCCAGCACTATATTGATGCTATTCTGATGAAAGTGGATGATGCATTACTTGAAGAGGATTATGCAACATTTAATGATATTGTGATTGCTTTGAATAACCAAGCTTTTCAAGAGATGGAGCATTTAGGTAGGCAGTTTCATGATGTGCAAGCAGCTGTAAGTTTGGAAGAGGCAGAATCTGCAGAACAAGCATACAATGATATTTTCAAACAATCGATTATATCCGTGATTTTTTCATTATTTATTGCTGGCATTGGATCCACCATGCTTATTCGCACTTTTAGAAGGCGAGCGCGTTATACAAGCGAAAAGTTGGCCCAGATTGCAGAAGGTAACTATTTTGATTGGATAGAACTGGATGTGGAAGATGAAGTGGGTGAAATTCAATCGGGTTTGAAGTCGCTGCAGATTATACAAGGTTATGCTGTGTTGAAAGTGCAAGAAGAAGCCGAAAGTGCATTGCGCATTAAGGTTGCCTTGGATCAAGTATCGAGCAATGTGATGATTGCCGATGCAAACCGAGAAATATTCTACATGAATAATGCGATGGAAAGTTTTATGCAAAAAGCAGAGTCTGAATTCGCTAAACTTATTCCTGATTTCAAGGCGGATGCCTTGTTGGGTTCATGTATTGATCAATTCCATGCTAACCCTGCACACCAGCAAGATATTTTAGCTGGATTAACCAGTAGCTATGAATCAGATGATATTAAAATTGGAGATTATACGGTTCGGGTTACTGCAACACCTGTGCGTAATGAGTCCGATGAACGTATAGCTACGGTAGCTGAATGGGTAGACCGTACCGCAGAGATTAATGTTGAGCATGAAATTGAATCAGTCTTTTCCGCAGTGCAACGCGGCGACTTTACACAAGAAGTGAGTACTACAGGAAAAGTTGGCTTCTTCTTACAGCTTTCGGGCATGATTAATGATTTGAATAAAATTTTGGCGCAAGGCTTTGGTGATGTTCATCATGCAGTGAATGCGCTGAATGACGGTGTATTAACATATAGGATTGAAAATGAGTATGAAGGTACATTTGATGATATCAAACAAGCAATGAACCAAACGATGGAAAAACTCACCGATGTGATTGGTGATGTGCAAGCGTCCGCTGAAGAAGTGGGTTTGGGTGCTGGAGAAATATCTGAGGGTAATAATACGCTAAACTCTCGAACGCAAGAGCAAGCAGCTGCATTGGAAGAAACAGCGGCAAGCATTGAAGAAATTACAGGCACAGTGCAGCAAACTGCTGATAACTCACGCCAAGCCAATCAACTTGCCCTTGATACACGTGATCAGGCTGAAACAGGTGGCAAGGTTGCGGATGAAGCGGTGAAAGCGATGGCGGAGATTAATGCCAGTAGTCGTAAAATTTCCGATATTATTGGTGTGATTGATGAAATTGCCTTCCAAACCAACTTGTTGGCACTCAATGCAGCAGTAGAAGCTGCGCGTGCAGGTGAGCAAGGGCGTGGCTTTGCCGTGGTTGCAGGTGAGGTGCGTACACTTGCGCAACGTTCTGCTGAAGCTGCCAAAGAAATTAAGACCTTAATCAATAGCAGCGTAGAGAGTGTAGAAAACGGTAGTAGACTGGTTGATCAATCAGGCACAGCACTGAATGATATTCGTTCTTCTGTAGGTAAGGTGAGTGATATTATTGCTGAAATTGCTGCGGCAAGTGTGGAACAATCTGCAGGTATTGACCAAATCAATAAGGCGATTGCCCAGCTTGATGCGGGAACACAACAAAACACAGCCATGGTTGAAGAATCTGCGGCAGCAAGCCAGCGCTTAAATGATCAGGCTGCAGAGTTGCGTAATGTGATATCCATATTTCAGTTGGACTAAACAAACACTATAAAAACGAAAGGTTATGAGCGAGGTAGTCATGAGCAATAAGCAGATGCAAGAAGATACGTTGGATTGGATTAAACAAACACCCGTTGAAGAAGAGAGTGATTCTGAAACTGTGGTGTCGGGTGATTTAATTTTGCAAGGTCAATTGTGTATCGCTGATGCAGAAGCTATGCATCAGCGTTTATCCAAGCTACTTCATGCTCAAGTCGATATTTCAATCAACAGTGAAGCATTGAGCCGTGTTGATGCGGCAGGTATTCAACTGCTTTATGCCTTGGTTAAAGAGGCAAAAAAACGTGCCGTGGCTGTTGTTTGGCTGTCGGTGTCGCCAGCCCTTCAAGAAGCAGTAGACACATTAGGGCTTACGCAAGGCATGGGTTTTGAGGTAGCAGATGCCTGAGCAAAAACGTGAGTTTCCCTATACGCGGCAAGATTTTAACCAGTTGTGTAATTTGGTGAATCAACATACGGGAATTCAACTTGCTGCAGGTAAAGAAGACATGTTATATGGTCGTTTGTCGCGACGGATTCGTAAGTTGGGTTTGCCATCATTTAAAGCATATATTCAGCTTTTGAAAAAAGATGAAAAAAGTGATGAGTTTGGTGAGTTTGTGAATGCTGTTACAACCAACCTCACTTCCTTTTTTAGAGAAAATCATCATTTTGACTATTTGAAACAAACAGTACTTCCTGAGTTGATGAAGCGTAACCGTGATACGAAGAAGATTCGTATTTGGTCTGCAGGCTGCTCTACGGGCGAAGAACCGTATTCTATTGCGATGACAGTGGCTGAAACTATGCCTGCAGGCTGGGATGTGAAGATATTAGCCACCGACTTGGATACCGATGTTTTACAGCATGGTGAAACGGGGATTTATGATGAATCGCGTATTGAAGGTTTAAGTAAAGCAACGGTAAAACGTTGGTTTGTTCGGAATAAACAACACCCTGGTAAAGTTCGAGTGCAACCTGAATTGCAAGCGTTGATTTATTTTAAGCAGTTAAATTTATTACAACAGTGGCCGATGAAAGGACCAATAGACATTATTTTTTGTCGCAATGTGATTATTTATTTTGATATGCCGACCAAACAAACATTGATGGAAAGGTATGCTGATATGCTGGTTGATGATGGTCATTTGTTCTTGGGTCATTCTGAGGCAATGAATCATATGAGTGATAGTTATACCTTGGTGGGAAAATCGGTCTATATCAAGGGGGGTAGCTAATGGCGATTCCAGTTGAATCACGGCTACCCGGTTTTGAACATATCAATACCTACTATGATAAAGAACATGGGGCTACAGCTAAGCTATTACCAGGCGAGTATTATGTTACCACCAAACCTGAGGCTGTGGTTACAGTGTTGGGCTCTTGTGTATCGGCATGCGTGAGAGACCGTGTGTTTGGTATTGGTGGTATGAATCACTTTATGTTGCCCATTCAAGAAGGGGAACGTAGTGGCTGGACAGGCGGAGTGGTTGATCAGGTAACACGGTTTGGCAATCATGCCATGGAACATTTGATTAATGATATTTTGTCACAGGGTGGCA
This sequence comes from Ghiorsea sp., assembly GCA_030950765.1. GTDB lineage: Bacteria > Pseudomonadota > Zetaproteobacteria > Mariprofundales > Mariprofundaceae > Ghiorsea. Next base: position 4,433 of record JAUZQX010000141.1, on the reverse strand, counting down.
TGCGTAAAAACCTTGAAGTGAAAGTGTTTGGCGGTGGTCGTATTATTCAAGGTCTATCGGATATTGGTGCATGCAACGCCAAGTTTGTTATCGACTATTTGAATGAAGAAGGCTTACCCATTGTCTCACAGGATTTAAACGGGAACTACCCACGGAAAATATATTATTTTCCTAAAACAGGTCGTGTTTTAATGAAGAAACTTGCCAGCTTACATAATGATACATTAATTGAACGAGAGAAAACTTATTTCAGTAGTATTAAAGAAGCACCCGTTACAGGTGAGGTAGATTTGTTTTGATAAAAGTTTTAGTGATTGATGATTCTGCTTTGGTAAGACAAATGTTAACGCGTATTCTTGAGCAAGCAGCAGGTATAGAAGTTGTCGGAACGGCACAAGACCCGCTGGTGGCGCGAAATAAAATTAAACAATTAAACCCTGATGTATTGACCTTGGATGTGGAGATGCCACGTATGGATGGTTTAACTTTTTTGGCTAACCTGATGCGTTTGCGACCTATGCCTGTAGTGATGGTATCTTCTCTAACTCAAAAGGGTGCAGAAGTTACCTTGGATGCATTGGCGATGGGGGCGGTCGATTTTGTTTGTAAACCAGCTGCTTTGGGGGGTGGGTTAGATGCGTATGCTGATGAAATTGTAAGTAAGGTACGGATGGCTGCGGGTGCTAAGGTAACAGCCATCAAACACAGTAAACCTAAGGTGCTTGAAGTTGATGCCAGTAATTCGGCAGATGTAGTGATTGCGCGAAAAACAGGAAAAAGTCATTTTAGAACCACGGAAAAGATTGTTGCTTTGGGAGCATCAACAGGAGGCACAGAAGCAACAGCGCAAGTATTATCAGCTTTGCCATCAGGGTTTCCTGCCGTTGTGATTTCACAGCACCTTCCTGTTGCATTTAGTGAATCGTATGCCAAACGTTTGGATGGTAATTCACAAATGAAAGTGAAACTTGCGGAACATGGCGAACAAATTATCCCTGGTCATGTGTATTTAGCTCCTGGAGAAAAACATCTATTGGTGCATAGGGATGGCGCGCGATATGTATGCCATCTTAATGATGGGCCTCCTGTGAACAGACATAGACCTTCTGTGGATGTGATGTTTCGCTCAGTTGCACAAAATGTTGGGCCGAATGCGATTGGCGTAATGTTAACAGGTATGGGTGATGATGGTGCTGAAGGCATGAAAGAAATGTTGGATGCTGGGGCATATACATTGATTCAAGACGAAGCAACCAGTGTGGTTTGGGGTATGCCTGGTGCGGCGTACAAACTTGGTGCAGCCAAAGAAGTACAGCCCTTAAATAAGATTGTAGCAACATTGTTAAACAACTTAAACTAAACAAGAGGTATGCATGATGAATAATGGAGATGTTTCGCTTTCAAGTTCAGTGACAGCTGTGTTGGATAATATCCAAGAAAGTATGGAAGGTGAGGTGCACGCCATTGATGCACAGGCTGAGCAGGTTGCATCCTTATTAAAAGATGCTATTTCATCGTTGCACGAAGCGTTTGATTCGATTCATTCGGCATCAGATCAACAAATGAAAACCATGACAGCGTTGATGAGTGATGTGACGGGCACAAGTGATGAAGCAAATATTTTTCAAAAAGCTGAAAGTGCAAGCGAAACACTCACATATATGATTGATGCTTTGCTGCTGAGCGGAAAAAATAACCTACATGCGTTAACGGTGATGGACACGATGCAACAACGTATGCAGGTGATGATGACAATGGAGAAAAAACAAAGTGCACTGATAGATCAACTTTGTGCTTGTGATACACAGCAAACGCCAGAAACGCGGCAGTTGATTGCTGATATTCGGGATGAGCAAGAAAAACATGTGAATTATACGTCTGAAACACAGCTGAAGTTTCAAGAAACACATAGTTTGATTGATGCAATTGCTTCTAAAGATATGGATGATGTATTTTCAGCAAAAGCAAAAGTTGAAGAAATATTGAACCATATTTTCCAAATTAATGACACGATTTCGGCGAGCAGAACTCAGGTCAATGAAGTGAATGCCAATATGCGGAAATATTTGGGTGCAGCAATTCGTGCCTTGCAATTTGAAGATATTTCTACGCAAAGTATTGGTTATATGAAACTACACCTTGGTCGAATGAATGGTATGTTGGCAATCCTCAATCAGGGATTACAAGGGCTAAAAAGTGAAGGTGTGAATGAAGAGGATTATGTACAACGCGTCACCGCGATTCATGCCTCCATGATTGCCTATCATCAAACACTTAAATTGGAGAGTTCTAACCCTGTGTCTCAAGAAAGTATGGATGAAGGTGATATTGATTTGTTTTAACTTCTAACTCTTTGGGCTGAGGGCGAAAAGTGTAACTTTAAAAGTTATTGAGAAGAGGTTGTCAATGAAGAAATATATTAGTTTAGGTCTATGCATATTGTTTGGTTCAGGGCTGTCACATGCAGAAGGTTTTTTAGGCAAGACAAGCAGTGCAGAGTACGAAGCAGATGTACATGAGCATAAAGATGGCTTGTTTGAATGGCCTGGTATAACAGGCTCTTGGGGTGGGTTCCGTGAAACTTTGGAGAAGCAGGGTTTTACGATAAGCTCGGTTTACACAGGCGAGTTTGCCAAAAATTTTACTGCTAACCCTGTCTCTGCAAACAACCAAAAGAAAACGGTGTATCATACCAATACAGATTTAACTTTAACGGTGGATACTGAAAAAGCAGGGGCATGGAAAGGCGGCCTATGGTTTAGGTGATACTGGAGCAGCTCCCTCTGACTACACTGGAGATTTGCAGGGTTATTCTAACATTGAGGCACCTAACAAATGGCTTATTTATGAGGCCTGGTATGAACAAACATTTGGAAGTGACCTGTCAATCTTAGCTGGGCTTCATGATATGAATTCGGAGTTCTACGTTAGTGATTATGCTTCTCTTTTTCTGAACAGTTCTTTTGGCATTGGACCTGATTTAACAGGCAATGTTCCTGCATCAATATTTCCTAAGGCGGCATTAGGCATACGGGTAAAATTCAACCCAACTGAACAAACGTATATTCAAGCTGCTTTCTATGATGGCGATTCGAGTACCCGCACCTTTAAAAAGGATGAAGGAAAACTTTGGATAATCGAGGCTGGTATTCATGAAGATACAAGAGCTTATGAAATAGGATGTTGGCAGTATACAGCTAAGAAAACATTTTCAAATCAAACCTCCGCTAATGATTATGGATTATATGCGATTGCAGAACAAGACCTTGTCAAACTTGCAGAAGATAAGATTATTTCGGGTTTTGTGCAGCTTGGTTATGCACCTGAATCGCGAAATGAAATTTATAACTATATGGGTGCTGGTTTGCATATGCATGGGTTAGTGCCAAACCATGTTGAAGATGATATTGGTTTAGCGATAGCTCAGGCAAAGTTTCATGCGGCATCTAATGCTGAGAAAGTCGCAGAAACTGCCATTGAATTAACTTATCGTTTGCTTGTTACGCCTTTGATTGCCATTCAGCCATCGATGCAGTGGATTCGGCATGCAGGTGGCGATTCCACTGCTCCTCTAGTTAAGGCAGGTTTGCTACGCTTTGAAGTTTCATTGTAAGGCTACGTTTTAAAGTCGAGTAAGCTCTAATTACCTGAACGTTTAGGCATAAGTAGCAAAAGATTTCATGCTTGTTTAGAGTGCCTTAGGCTTTTTACCTTACGTGTTTAGCTTCAGTAGTAAACATGCCAAAGGTGGTAGGGTAATCTCAATCGACTGTGCTTGTTCCATCCAAGGCAGTGTATCCGAATGCACACCACCCGTGTTACCAAGGTTTGAACCACCATACGTTTCCGCATCGGTATTCATAATTTCTTGATAATGGCCTGCTTGTGGCACACCCAAACGGTAATTCTCGCGAGGTACTGGGGTTAAGTTCATCACCACAATCACCTCACCACCATTTTTATCGCGACGGATAAAACTTAGTACTGATTGCGATGCATCATTGCAATCAATCCACTGAAACCCAGTGCTATCAAAATCGACCTCATACAAAGCAGGTTCATCTTTATATACATGATTCATATCGCGCATCATCAATTGCAAACCACGATGCGGCATGAAGTTGGATTGCTCCCAAGATAATGAAGCATCAAAGTTCCATTCTTGCCATTGCCCGAACTCTAAACCCATAAATTGCAGCTTTTTACCCGGATGTGCATACATATAAGCATACAAAAGACGTTGGTTGGCAAACTTCTGCCAATCATCCCCCGGCATTTTTTCGGGCATAGAGCCTTTACCATGCACCACTTCATCATGCGAGAAAGGAAGGATAAAGTTTTCAGTGAATGCATACACGGCAGAAAAGGTTAGGGCATGATGATGATAGGAGCGATTGATGGGGTCTTCTTCAAAATACGAAAGCGTGTCATTC
>JAUZQX010000140.1 GCA_030950765.1 Ghiorsea sp. | reverse complement strand
AATAACTTCTAATGCTTCATCAGATTTCTCAGTAATTAAGGCAACACTGTCACCATCAGATAATTTATAAGACAAATCGACAACATCATCATTCACTTTGGCAGCAATAACCGCCCGAGCCAACCCTTCACCAATATCTTTAGCTAAATCAAAAGCGGTTGCGGCATCATTTAAGGTGCGTGTAGAGCCATCTGGCAATTGGATATTCATAAGAAAGCTCGTACTCCTCAAAGACATGCAAATAAAATGGTAGGCTCGGGCGGTTTCGAACCGCCGACCCCCACCATGTCAAGGTGGTGCTCTACCCCTGAGCTACGAGCCTAAAAAAAACAACCTGCAGGAATGCAGGGTTGCGCATTGTATAAAGAAGGCACAACAAGGCAAGGACTTTACATCAAGCCGCTTGGCATCAAATGACCTAAGATTTATCAAACACGTCTTGCACTGTCGCTTGCAATGTCTCAACGGCATAAGGTTTTTGAATAAACCCACATAAACCTTGACCCTCAAACTTCACTTGGATTTCCCCTTCATTATACCCAGATGAAAGCACCACTTTTACATCAGGGTTGATAAGAAGCAACTGTCGAAGCGTTTCCTCTCCTCCCATCCTTGGCATGGTTAAATCTAATAATACCATGCCAATTTTCCCTTGTTCTCGCCTGTAAATATCCAACGCCTCTATACCATCGGATGCTAGAAATACCTCAGCAATACCTATGCTCTGCAACATCAAAGCCGCCACATCACAAACCACAGGGTCATCATCCACCAGCAATACAGCCCCCACACCACTTAGCACATGTCCTTTTACAGCCTGAGGCGCTGCAACTTCTTCATCCAAGACAGATTCACACGCGGAAAACAACGCCCTAAATGTCGAACCTCGGTTAGGTTCACTGGATATATACAATGCACCCTGATGCCCGCGCACAATACCAAGCACGGCACTCATACCTAAGCCGCGCCCTGTGAATTTAGTGGTAAAAAAAGGATCAAACATTTTTTCCATTGTGGTCGCATCCATGCCGCAGCCTGTATCTGAAACTTCAATATAAACATACCGACCAAGTTGCGCATCTGTAGCAGCCAAGCATTGCTGTAAATAGTGTTGATCTACCATCATCGTGCCTGTTTGCAGCGAAATCATCCCATCTTGGTCGCCAATCGCCTCATTCGCGTTGGTGATTAAGTTGAGCAAGACCTGTTGCACTTGCGCTGCATCAGCTTCTATCAATGGCACATCATGTTGCAACTGCATGTTTAGATTAATCCCTTTATAAATACTCACATGCAACATACTCACCATATCCTGAATAAGCTGAGATACGTCTATGGGCTGAATCATAAACTTACCTTGCCCTGAATATGCCAGCATTTGCTTACATAAATCCGCAGCCTTTTCTGAGGCATTACCAATCACATGCAAATGCTCCTCCACAGCTTTCGGATTATCATCAACTTCCATTTCAGCTAAAGAAGCGTGTCCCATAATTGCAGTAAGAATATTATTAAAATCATGGGCAATGCCACCCGCCAACACTCCTAAACTCTCTAGTTTTTGCGTGTGTAAAATCTGCCTTTGCATATCTTCTTTTTCACGCGCACTATTCAGTTTCTCAGTGACATCCACCGCAATACCAACCAAGCAGCACACCTGGCTATCCTCATCAGATACGGGCACTTTAATCACATCAAACACGTGATACTCTCCATCTACACAAAGAACAGTCTCTTGTGAGTGGGTCAATGTTTTCTCAGCAAAACACTGTTCATCCGAAAGCATCCATTGCTTCGCCATATTTTCGCCCAAAACATCTACATAACGACGCGCTGACAGAAGCTGCTGCTCTGTGACACCCAGCACATCACAAAATTCTTTGTTGACAAATTTCATTTTGCCATCGACACCCAGCATCCAAACTCCAACAGGCACATGATCTAAAATAAATCGCATCAATGCTTGCTGAGCTTCCATTTCTTGGGCATGTTCTCTTTCCAAAGCTTCCATTTTAGCAACAGCTTGCTCAACAAACGGAATAAGTCGCCGCACCAAATCAACTAACGTGTTAGGAAACGCATGTTTGTCTGGCGAGCATAAAATAAGCATCCCTGTCGTAGTAGAAAGCTCTAATGGCACATGTAACGCTGATTTTACACCTTGTTCATAAGCATTTTCCCACTCTGGAACTTGAGATACATCAAAAGCATTCAAAACACCACCTTTAAGTACACGTTCAAATGAGCGACCAATAGGCAAACTCACATTCGCCGCATCATCAACCAACATATTACCTTGGCGCAACATCACCAAACACACCTGGCTTCCTGTAAGCTGACGAAACAATTTGTGTAATATGCGTATCACATCATCGTGACTTTTAGCCGACAGAAGCAACGATAAACCAGCCAATACAGCATCGCTTTCTTGGCGGCGCTGCTCTTCTTGTTGTTTTGCATGTGCTAAATGTAAAAATGCTTCTTGTAACTGTTCGGAGTACTCAAGAATACGCATCAATCTTGCCTATTGGCAAATATAACAACTGAAATCATTAAGTTACCATGCTGATTCATGCCATCCATCAAACACCCCTGTTCACCAAAGGTAAATACGGCTTGAAAAGGAACATCACCAAGCGCCGCACGAAGACCTTGGTTTACAATATGCATATTGTCTCGCACTCCCAACATACAACCTGCACAATATACAACCAATGCCCCTGCAACATGTTCGGTAGTCCAAGCTTTTCGAGCCATGAGACCGCCCACAACTGAACCCGCTCGTTTGGTTAAGCTTTCCACAGAGCCTTCCATCATGGTCAATGTATCACTAACCTTAACATCGGCAAATAAATGCAAAGCACCATTTTCTAAAACTTGTTCAGGGTGTTTTAATGCATAATAAGGTATGCCTTGAATATTCCCAACCTCAACACCCAGAGGTGCGAATGTGCTATCTTGTAAAATGTTCCCACCCTGAAGCTTGGACGCAATATTGCCACCCGACCATCGGTTATAAACTTCTGCCGCAGGCTCTCCATCTATCGCATGAACCACGCGACCATCAACCGATGTCGCAACACCTGAATACCGGGTGGGTGCATAACCGCTATGGAAAGATACATCCACCTTACATTCAGGGTAAAAAGCAATCATTAACACGCCACTATCTTCACAAGTTTGGTTCGAAAACTGCCACCAGTCACCTTTGATTTCGTTGTCTGCACTACTTCCGCCAACCACAGGCACATGTGAGCCAACCACATTCGCAATGCCGTCAAGCAATAGCTCTTCTTGTCCTGGAGCAGCATTCATCCATATCAAATCAGGCAATTCACCTTGCCTTCCCGCATCTGCAATCGCATCATTTAATGCACTAGCTGCAGCTTGTTGAGGCT
>JAUZQX010000014.1 GCA_030950765.1 Ghiorsea sp. | reverse complement strand
AAAGAACAAAGCCAACAACCAAACTCGTTACCCTTTCGAATAACCCGTCTCGCTGCGGGCGGCGAAGTTTATCGCCAAACTTTAACCTGTCAACATGTTATTTCTAACGCCTACTTTAGGCACCAAAAACAACAACCAAACAGACCAAAATCAACCACCGAAAACAACCTCTTACAAAACCGTTTCCTGTGACCCTCCTTGCGAAGGGAGGCGAAACATATCGCCAAACTTTAACATGTCAACCGCTTGTTTTTAACGCCGAAATGACAATCAAAAACAGGCAACAAAACTTGATAAAACACTGCTAAAAAACCTTCTTTCTAACAGCCCCTCCTTGCGAAGGGACGCGAAACTTAACGGCTAACTTTCAGAACACAACACTTTATTTTAAAGAGCATCTTTGGGCATGATTTGCGCCATATTTCGCAAGCTATATAATAGATTGTGACCTACAACCTACATACCCATAGTAAACAACAACTTCATTGACTAAGCTTAGCCCCATGACACAACATCAATCGAATATCCGCTCCCAACGTGGCGTAGCACTCATCATGGTACTTGGCATGGTGGCTATCATTGCTGCCTGGGCAAGCATGGCAGCTTATGAAGATATGATTGCCATTAAACGTGCTTCTAACACCCAAGATGAGGTTCGTGCCACTATGGCAAGCGAGTCTGCATTTGAACTGGTTAAGCTTTACCTTAAAGAGGACTTTAAATTAACGGGTGATGTTGATTCTCTGGACGAAGACTGGGCGCTAGGTTTACCCCCATTCCCTATTGATGATGGCATGATTGGTGTAGTCATGGTGGATAGCAACCGATATTATAATCTCAATGACTTGGTTGATGATAACGGTGTAGCTATCCCAAAACATGTAGAGCAGCTGCAACGACTTTTCACTTTATTATCTATTGATAGTAGCTTAGTTGATGCCTTGGTCGACTGGATGGACAAAGATGATAAACCTTACGGCACCTATGGCGCTGAAGATGCCATGTATTATGACAAAGACTATAAAGTGAAAAATGCACGCCTAGATAACCTATCCGAACTTAAGCTTATCTTAGGCTTCAAACCCAATATTATTCATCGTTTAAAACGTGTTGCTTGCGTACACCCCAATACGCAAAACGGAACCAGCAAAATCAACATCAATACCGCTCCTGCCGATGTCTTGATGTCGCTTTTTCCCAACTTGACTAAACTTGATGTAGAAACACTGGCTGAAAACATGCCTTACGAAGACTTAAAAAGCATCGATACCTTGCCTTGGGTTGATGGCGGTGACCTTCCGCGCTTGAGTGTAGGCAGTGATACATTTACACTACGGACGCATGCATCATTTGGGCGCGCCCAAGTACGCGAGGAGTATTTATTATCAAGGACACAGGAAAACGTGCAACTTTTATGGCGCGAACGTTTGGGATGGCAGCTTTAAATGACGAATAGCTCGCTCACAAGCTTGAGTTGGTGCCCTGCATCCATAGCTGTTCGAGACAGCTTCGGACAAATGAGTGTGACACCCGCTTTGTTTGAAGATGAAACATCTATCCTGCCACTTATCACGCAGGCAGACCTTCATTTGGACTGTATTTATTTGCCGCTAGAAAACCTATTGGTGCGCCACTTTCATTTACCCTTAAAACACACCCGTTTCCTCGATGCTAGCATGCTCGCTCAGGAGCTTGCTGATAGCGCAGGCATAGAACCTGATGACTGGTGGCTAACTTGGCATGCCAATAGCCATGAAGACGGGGTTTCAGGCATAGTATTTGGTCTTTCTAAATCTCAGAAACACACCATCCAACAAGACCCCACTTGGCAACTTGCCCCCTTCATATTGGTTGATGGCTGGCAGCGCCTCAACCACTGGCGACCAGAGCAGGAAACAGAGAGTGTTGCCATCATTGATGCGGATGGCGAAGGTTTATTTCTGGGATTCTACCAACAGGGTACTTGGCTTGGCATGCGTAGGTTAAACCTAGATATGCATGACACTCAAGCTTGTGAGCAAATCTATCACGAAGTAATTTTATCGTTACAAGCGATGGGGTTTGATGCTGCGCAACACAATATAATAGGTCGCATTTCATCAGCGCTAAAAAGCACCGAACCATTTCTAAACAATGACCAGCTTCAGGTTGAAGATTATTTAGAACAGCGGCACATCACCAACCTTAAACTGCCCCTTCCTCGTAAAAATAATCCGAACACACTTAATATTAGACATGGCAAGTGGGCGGCAAACAGCACTGCAAGTATTCCAAGGGTTTGGTGGCGACCCATCACACTTACTGCAATCACCTGCATGTTATGGTTAAGCATGACAGGTATAGAAAACTACCAGCTTAGGCAACAGCTAGGCAGCATGAACAATGAAATCATCCAGGCTTTTCATCGTGGATTACCCCAACAAACCGTCATCATTGATGCCATGGCACAACTTCGTCAGGCTGCCAATCTCGGCGGTGCAAACAACAGTAATAGCCAACAAGTGACCCAGCAACTCAATATGATCAGCGCTGCATTCAAAGCCCACCCTTGGCAGATGCAAGAATTACGTATCAACGGCAATGAAGTCACCATCTCAGGCAAAGTAAATAGCTTGGATACACTTAACGATATTAGCAATGCACTGCAAAAAGAGCTAGGGAAAAAGGTCAAAATTACAGATACCGACTTGAATGGTAATGAAGTGAGCTTCAGGATGCGTTGGTCATGAATCTATCACTACAAAATCAATGGGATAACATTCGCCTAAAATTAGAATTGCTTTGGACAGAAAAACTTGCGCCGCGTTATGATACTTTGCAAGAAAGCGAACAGCGTACTGTAAAAATCGCCGCCATAACATTGCCACTTGTCCTGGTTATTTTTGGTATTGTTTTACCTATTCTCGATACCAACAAAGCATTACAGCATGATGTTGCTCAACTTGCCACACAAGTCGCCGAAGCCAATCAGCTTGCTAATATTTTGGCAAGCAAGCCTGCTACGCAAAAAAATGTTAGCAGTAACAATATACTAAGTAGCGTAGATAAGTTGGCGCGACAAGCTGGTGTCCGCTCTTACATGACACGCTTGCGTCCGCAACAAATCATGGGCGCAGAACAACGCCTACAAACACAAATCAAAAGTGTACCCTACCAAAAGTTAACCGACTTCATTTTAACCCTAGAAAAAAATGGCTACAACATCAGCAAACTCAAAATACAAGCCGCAGGTACTGGGCTTGTACACATGCAAGCAAGCATTGGGCGGTGATATGAGTCGAAAAACAGTTTCGCTAGGTTCTAAACGTAAATTATTCCTCGTATTCACCCTTGCTTTAGCCACTTTTTCTTTGTTGCGCTGGGATATGTCTCCTTGGTTATCTACACAAATACAGCACGCTGCCAAACAAGCAGGTATCAACGTACAATATGATCAAGTTTCAATGTCAGGTTTTGGTATTCAGTTTGCTAACTTACAAATAAACAAACCCAATATACAACCGCTTCAATTTCAAAATCTGCAAGCAAACCTTGCTTGGGATATTTTGTTAGCTGGTGAACTTGGTGCCAATATTGAAACGCTTTGGCAAACCAATCCGATTTCATTCACCGTCATTCAGCAAGGTGATAGCTTACAAATCAACAATATTTCGGCTGTGGTGGACATCAGTCGCATCCCACAGCTCACGGCTAACATCCCTGCCAGTATTTCTGGTGTTATCGAAGCCCATGGTGCTCTTCGCCTCAACCCAAATACACAAAAACTTGAATCAGGCGATTTAGAAATCGTATGGAACCAAGCCAAAGCGGGTTTAACCCAGCCCAAGTTCATCTTGGGTGATTACCACATCAAACTCTACAGTGATGAACAAGAAAATCAGCCTTGGCATTGGGATATTTCGGGTGGTTCAGGCGTTGCCCTCAAAGGTGATGGTACCATATCACCGCAACACCCTGACCCACAGTGGTGGCCTATCCATGGACTTATGAATGCCAAGGTGGATCAAACCAACCCTTCACTTGCCATGATGATGCAGTCTATGATGGGCACAACAGAAGCTAGTCTGCGTATATCAGGCACACTGGGTAAACCGCGCACGGAGATTGTTCGCTAATGTCATATCTTGTACTGGCTAGAAAATGGAGACCACAACGTTTTGCTGATTTAACAGGGCAAGATGTCATTGTGCGCACTCTAAAAAATGCTTTAACAAGCAACCACTTAGCCCATGCATATTTGATGACTGGTATTCGCGGTGTCGGCAAAACAACCATTTCTCGACTCATGGCAATGGCAGTCAATTGTACCCAAGTGAATGATGGTGAACCCTGCGGCAGTTGTGATTCATGTGTATCCATTGCCAAAGGCAACAACCTTGATGTACAAGAAATGGATGCTGCAAGTCATACCGGCGTGGATGATATTCGTGAAATTTTGGATGGCGTGCGTTATCCACCCGTACACTTAAAAATCAAAGTTTATATTATTGATGAAGCGCACATGTTGTCCAAGTCCGCGTTTAATGCCTTGTTAAAAACACTGGAAGAACCACCTGAAAATGTATTGTTTATTTTGGCGACCACAGAATCTGACAAACTGCCTATTACTGTTCGCTCACGCTGCCAACGTTTTGACCTTCGCCGCTTAAATGTCGATGAAATTGCTGATTATTTAGCCTATGTACTCAAAGAAGAAGGCATCAAAACAGACTCAGATGCTTTGCAGGTCATTGCCCGTGCAGCTGATGGTAGTGTACGTGATGCACTTTCGCTTACGGAGCGTGTTTTAGCCTTCTCCAATCAACATATTACACTGGATAATGTGCAACAATCCCTCGGACTGATTGGCTCTGAGCAAACCCAACAACTTGCACACAGCATCTTATCAGGTGATGCCAACCAAGCTGTGCAAGTCTTGCGTCTAGCACGTGAAGCTGGTGTATCACCAACCTATTTACTAAAATCATTGTCCGAACTATTACATGAGTTGATGTGTTGCAAACTGGATTCGTCCTTGATTCCGCAAGGGGTAAGCAGCGCTGCCCAAGTTTGGATTCAAAACCAAGCTGATTGCTGGAGCAGTCAAGCCTTGGACATGCGTTATCAAGTTTTGCTACATGGCTTGCGCGACTTACTGCTCATTGATGAGCAACGTGGTGCAGAAATGATTGCCATGCGCTTAGCTCAACTCAACCTTATCTCACCACCTGAAAAGGAAGTGCCTGCACAAGAGACAACAGAAAAAAAAACAGCTGAAAACGTAGAACCTGTAAAAAAGCGTGAATTTACACAAAAAGTAACCACGCCTGTTGCCCAAAAGATAGAGCGTACACCTACATCGCAACAGATAGAGCCACCGATACAAAACAGTTCAGCAAATATCAATGCAGAGAAAAAAACGGAAGAACCTGCCGCTGCTGTATCAAGCCCCAACACTTGGGAAGAGTCCATGCAACAGTATCATCAAATAAAACCAGGCATTGCTGCCATATTGGAGCATGTACTCTGCCAGCGTTTTGATGATGAAGTTTTACTTTTACTGGATACACATCAGCAAGATGCTATCACAACCCAAGACAGACAGCATTTTGAAACATGGTTAAAACGTAAGGTCATCTGGGAAAAACGCACCACTGAAGATGGCGAAAGTTTACTTGAGCAAAAACAACGCGAAGCCAATGAATACACACGAAAACTTTGGCAAGCTGCCGAAAGTGACCCGCATGTTCAGGCTTTAAAAGAAGCTCTCAATTGTCGCTTGGTGAATGTGCGACCACCAGAAACAGCATTTGAAACCCCAGATGAACTTGTTGAAGAGGATAACAATTGAATGACAGTTGAAGTAACCTACCAAGGAAAAACATATACTTGTGCCAAAAATCGCCCTTTGTTGTTTACCATGCAAGAACAAGGGGCAGTGATACCCTATAGTTGTCAGCAAGGTATTTGTCAAAGCTGCCTGACAAAAGTCGTCAAAGGCAAAGTGTCCGCATCATCACAAATTGGCTTAACCGATGAACAAAAAAAGCATGGCTATTTCTTACCCTGTGTGTGTAAACCCGAAGAGGATTTGGACTTAGAACCCGCCAGAAAACTCTCTGCAAGCTAAGGAAACTCTGAATAAGTCTGGATGAAGCAGATTGTATTTCAGGGCATTCAAAATCCAGGCGTGTGTTGCAAAACGCACAACGCACAGTTTGGATGCACTGGACACAATATATGCGTTCATAACTTGTTCAGAGCTTCCCTAAATAATATCTTGCAAGCTTGCTTTGAGCTTAGCTTTACCATTCACAAACACCACAGGTGCGTAAGTGCATAAACTGCGGCATTCAAAGCTTATAAAAGGGATACTTTTTTCCCTTAAAACATCCACCAATTCTTGCCCACCATAAGGTTTACAATTTTGTCCTAAACACACTTCAATTTTCACAGAAAGTCACCTTTACACAACAGAACTTCATCACGAGTATAGCGCAGTGATTTCCAATCAATC
>JAUZQX010000139.1 GCA_030950765.1 Ghiorsea sp. | reverse complement strand
AATGACCCAGAAGTTGCTTTCCTTCACACTTTAAACCAACTCAAAGGCGCATTTGCTATTGCAGGCATTCAAGCAATCAATAACAAACTTTGGTTCGCAAGGCGCGGTAGCCCTTTGCTGCTCGCCAAGGGTGAAGCTGGTGTTTTTGTAGCATCTGATGCTTTGGCTGTTAGCACTGTTGCCAGCGATGTCATATACCTTCAAGAAGGACAATGGGGTTGGTCCGACTTGGATCAGGTTCACATCTTCAATGAAGATGGTAGCCAAGCCACTATTCAATGGGAACCCATGCCTGAAATGGTTGCAGCCACAGAAAAAGGGCCGTATGCACATTACATGCTTAAAGAAATCCATGAACAGCCGCGCGTATTTTTGGATATTCTCAATGCTTATGCCCCAGACAAACAAAACATTCATTTTCCTCAAGCTTCATTCATTGAAAGCGACCCACTTCCAGCGCGTATTATTATCGTAGCCTGCGGCACATCATACCATGCAGCCCTTACCGCAAGGTATTGGCTGGAGCGATACTTAAAAATACCCGTAGAAGTCGATGTGGCATCGGAATTTCGTTACCGTGACCCTGTGATTGGTGACAACACTTGGTTTATCACCCTATCCCAATCTGGCGAAACTGCGGATACTTTAGAAGCACTTCGTTTATTCAAACGCCAAACGCCACAAAACAAAACATTGGTATTTTGTAATGTAGCATCATCATCCATGGTGCGGGAATCGGATGGTGTGATTGAGCTTTATGCAGGCCCTGAGATTGGCGTGGCATCCACCAAGGCATACACAGCCCAACTATTAGCATTAGCCCTGTTCTCACTTAAGCTAGCAACGGGTGCAGGTGCTATCAAACCCGAAGATACGTGCCAACACATCCAACATTTATTCGATGCCAGCCATGGTGTAACAGGCTTATTAAGCAACACACCTGTATTTGATACCCTTACACCACTTTTTTCACAATCGCATGGTGCACTGTTCTTAGGTCGTGGCCCTTGTTATCCCCTAGCCCTTGAAGGTGCATTAAAACTCAAGGAAATATCTTATCTTCATGCCGAAGGTTACCCTGCTGGTGAAATGAAACATGGCCCAATCGCTCTCATTGACGAGAATTTACCTGTGGTTGTCTTAGCATTACGCCAATATCATTTGGATAAGGTTATTTCTAACCTGCATGAAGTCCAAGCGCGCGGTGCAAAAATCATTTTGATTACCGACATACCCGAACATGAATATCCAAACAATGTCGATGCCGTAATTCACATCCCAGAAGGTGACTTCTTTAGTGCCCCACTCTTGGCCTCTATCCCCTTGCAATACTTAGCTTACAACGTGGCAAGATTCAAAGGCACAGATGTGGATCAACCGCGCAACCTAGCCAAATCAGTCACGGTAGAGTAAACTTAGTCTATGAAAGCCCTTCTCTCATTATTATTCATTGCAAGCTTAGCTGGTGCTGGGCTTTATTTTACAGGGTCTAATGATGTGCGTGGCTCCTCTGATTCGGATATGATGCAACTGGGCAATTTTGCCTACCAAGAGAAACGTTATGAAGATGCTTTCAAATGGTATGAAAATGCTGCCAACCAAGGTATTGCCGAGGCTCAATTTCGTTTGTCACAGATGTATCAAAAAGGTGAAGGTGTTGATAAAGATGAAACGGCTGCGACACATTGGTTATTTAAAGCTGCCTCCCAAGGCGTAGCCCAAGCTGAATATGAATATGCCATCGCATTAGAGTTTGGGCGCGGCATCAAAAGAGCACAAATGAAAGAAGTCGCAGTATGGTACGAAAAAGCGGCGCAACATGCATACCCTGAAGCCATGCTTAAAGTTGCAAAACTTTATTTTAGTGGTTCAGGTATCAACAAAGATATTCAGCAAGCTTTAACTTGGGCGCTCAAAGCCAAGAATAAACATGTTGCTGATGCCGACACTTTTTTAAAAAGCATTATCCAACAGGTTAAAAAACTGGCCAACCAAGGTGATTATCCAGCCCAACACATGTTGGCATTGATGCATCAGCGTGGACAAGCTGTTGAAAAAGACCCAAAGCTCGCTTTAGTCTGGTTACGCAAAGCTGCAAGCAAAGGTCATGCAGATGCACAATATGATTTAGGGCGCACACTTGCCCAAACAGACCCAGTTAGTGCCTTATACTGGCTACAAAAAGCAGCCAATAGTGGTCATGCTCAAGCAGGTTATATGGCTGCGGCATTAATGGCGACACAACACGATACTAAACAAAAAAATGTAAGTGATGCTTGGCGCTGGCTTTATCACGGTAAACAAATGGACCAACCCAAAGTGGTTTACAACTTGGCAATCGCATTGCACCAAGGGCAACTTGGTTTACCCGAAACAAATTTTAAATACCAAACATGGTTAGAACAGGCTGCTCGTGGAGGTGTCACCGCATCACAAAACGATTATGCCGTTGACCTTATTTTACATCGAAAAAGCGTAAAAAAAGCTGTGTTTTGGCTACGCAAAGCTGCTCAAAATGATGTGAAATCTCAATTCAATTTAGGGCTTATTTATGCGCGCGGTGATGGTATCACACCCGATGATGATGCTGCCATTCAATGGTGGAAACAAGCTGCGGAAAATGACAGTGCAAGAGCCAAAATGATGCTTGGTCTATTTTATAATTTGGGCAGAGGCGTAGGGCGAAGTGAAAAAGAGGCTGTACACTGGTATGAACAAGCAGCCAAACTTGGTGATAACAACGCCTCCTATAATTTGGGCGTACTTTATTACAATGGTCGTGGCATAGACCGTGACTACAACAAAGCTGCAGCTTTTTTTCATCAACTCGCCAAAAATGGTGATACTGCAGCACAAAATATGTATGCAAGTTTATTCCTAGAAGGACAAGGTGTGAAATACTCCCCAAAAAATGCTGTTCGTTGGTTTAGAAAAGCAGCCTCAGCAGGGAACATCAAAGCCATGTTCAATTTGGCTACCCAATACCGCACGGGTGTTGGCATTAAACAAGATGATAAAAAAGCTTTATTTTGGTACAAAAAAGCTGCGATGATGAACTTCGCTCCTGCCCAAAATGCTATGGGTTATATGTATGCCCAAGGTCGGGGCACCAAAGTAGATAAAGATGCTGCAGAAGTGTGGTTTGAAAAAGCCAGTGATAACGGGTTGAGTCTAGCAGTACAAAATAGCAGTGCATTAAAACAACATGGCTCATTCGCTCTGCTTCGATTACAAATAGACAATAGCATTAGAAGCGATGTATTAACCGACAAAACGATAGACTTATCCACTTGGTTAGAACCCCACCAACAAGCAGTGTTGTAGTCATAACCAACAATAGTTCGGCGAAAACAAGGCTTTGTTTCGCACCTTCTTTCACCACATAAAGCAAGCATTATTTTAGCTGTTGCATCCTGTACGTTCTTGATGAGAATGCCCTGCTCTTTATTTGCACATAATAAAAAATTGGGGCAACCATGACAGTAGAAATCACGCAGGCATTGGCAGAAGACAACCTTGATGATGTTTATTTAAAACGTGGGCGTGAATATTTTAAAAATGGGCATGTCGAAAAACTAAACTTTGATGCAAAAAACCAAACGATTACTGCTGAAGTAATTGGTAGTAAACCTAAACCCTATAAAGTATCGATAAGCTTTGATGCATACGATATTGATGGTGATTGCTCGTGCCCTGTACAATTCAACTGTAAACATGTGGCAGCATCTTTGTATGCTGTTATGGCTGAAAACTCCAACTTACCTCGCAAAAAACGACAAAAGAAAGAGGAAGCCGTTCCCTTTCATCACTGGCTGGGTGTGGTTGGGCAAACTACATCCAATGTACAGTCCCGTGATGAATACCCCATTGATGTTCGCCAACGCCTCATTTATATTTTAAAACCCGATGGCAAAAAGGGACTACGCCTGCAGTTTGAATCTGTTCGCCTGCTCAAGAATGACAAATATGGTAAAGCCACGCCTTATTCCTGTAAAAGCATCTTAATTCG
>JAUZQX010000138.1 GCA_030950765.1 Ghiorsea sp. | reverse complement strand
CAACCATTGCTCTGCGTTGTTAAGAAATGGCAGAATAAAAAGAATACCCCAAATGCCACCCCAGACAATGCGGGGATACAGCCATGCAGAGGTCAAATGCGGAGCAATGGCAACATCCATCATAGAAGAAATACCATATTTACCAAACAACCACACGACCAAGCTATTCATCAATCCACCGAAACAACCTGCGGCAAAAACCACCAATAATTTGTTCATACAGACTCCTTCAAAATAGCACTATAGCAGCTTATACATGATTGGTCAGCATGAATTTATGGCTTTTTTAGGAACTTGGCATGGTTTTCGCTTAATCAGTTGTAGTTTACTTTATAGGATTTTTCTCAGGAGGTTAAACTGTGGATATCGCTACTATAATTGGAATGGTGGTTGCTTTTGGTTTGGTATTATTTGCCATTGGTGATGCTGTTGCAGGATTTATTGATATTAACTCTATTGCTATTGTGATTGGGGGTACGGCTGGTGTATTACTGGTGGCATACCCGATGGCCAATTGCATTGGTGTGGTTAAAATTATTCTCAAAACGATTTTGAACAAACCTTCGGATGGTGCATCCGTGGTCACTGAGTTTGTAGAGTTGGCGCAAATTGTGCGCAAAGACGGAATTTTGGCGCTGGAAAGTAAGGTGGGAGATATTGATCACCCATTTATGTCCAAAGGTTTACAAATGGCAATTGATGGGCAGGAACCCACAGAAATCGAAGAAATTTTGTATATGGAAATGGATAAGTTGGGTGAACGACATTTACGTGGTGCGGATATGATGACAGCACTGGGTACTTTTGCACCATCCATGGGTATGATTGGTACACTGGTTGGTCTTGTGTTGATGTTAGCCAATATGGAAGACCCTGCATCGATTGGACCTTCCATGGCAGTGGCTTTGTTGACTACATTTTATGGTGCACTGATGGCAAATATTATCTTTTTACCCATGGCATCCAAGCTGAAAACACGAAGCAAAGAAGAGTTATTGGTGCATGAAATTATTTTAGCAGGTATTCAATCATTGGTGGCAGGTGAGAACCCGCGCGTGATGGAGCAAAAGTTACATGGCTTCTTACCTCCCAAAGACCGTGCATCAGCGTTTTGATTGATATTACATAAATAATCATGGCAAAACGACAAAAAAAACCAGACCCCGTCTTACCTGATTCAGATCCAGGGGCGGCACTTTTCTTAGAATTAATGATGCAGATGTTGGCATTTTTTATTCTGCTTACATCCATTGCGGTGATTGTAGATGAACGACGATTGGCGGCAATTGGCTCTCTTGCGGGCACATTTAGCCCGTTACCCAAAGGCGCAAACTTAACCGAAGGTAAAGGTCCCTCCATGCCTGCGCGTGATATTGTGGATGGCAACCGTGCGCCGCGCCGAACCGCCAAAGAATTGACAGAGATGGCAAGAGAGCTGGGTTTGGGGGATGCGATTCATGTATTACCCTTAGACAGAGACTCGGTTCGAGTTCGTTTTCCTGAGACAATTGTGTTTAAACCAGGGCAAGTACAAATATCAGCGCAAATGTCACCTTTGATGGATAAACTTGCCAAAGTATTTAAGCGCCCTGAAGTGATTGAAATTCGCATCGAAGGACATACCGATGATACACCCGTGCGTGGTGTTTTATACCCATCCAACTGGGAGCTTTCTGCAGCACGCGCTATGAGTTTGTTTCATGCATTTTCCGAGCGAGGAGTACCCAACGGGCGCATGATTGCGGCGGGAATGGGTGATAAACATCCCATTAAAGGCGACCCAAAAATGAGCCGAAGGGTTGAAATAGAACTTAAATTTAGACCAGTTACGGTCAACCCCGAGAGCCAAGTGCAATCTGGAAAACTAATTTCACCACAACGGCATGTGGTGGCACCCCAAGCTAAGAGTTTTTAGTTATGGCGCGCAAAAAGAAACTTGAACCTGAGGTGCTGGCAGATCCTGAAGCATGGATGACCACCTTTGCCGATTTAATCAGCTTGATGCTGACCTTTTTTATTTTGCTGGTGTCGATGTCCACTTTGGATAAAACAGGGTTGCAGGATATTTCCACTTATTTTGAATCGGCTGTGTCTGTGCTTAATGCGGGAGCGGGTACTGAAATTAATTTGATTCGACCCTTGGAACTACAGCGTATTGTATCACCGCGCGAATTGATGTTGGCAATGCGTCAAAATAGTAACGTTGTACTTAAAAATAGTACATTAGAACACCATGTTCGGGCATTGATTGTAAAAAACCGATTGTATTTACGCATGGATGATGCGGCGATTTTTGAAGAGGGTTCAGCAAAGCTAAAAGCTAAGAATATTCAGGCACTTAGAAGACTTGCCAAGATGTTGGCGATTTCCCCTGGCAACATCAGTGTCAATGGTCATACCGATGATAGAATGGTTGTAAATAGCCGCTATCCAGACCTCTGGAGCTTAAGTTTGGCCAGAGCGGCATCAGTCTTGCATATCCTAGAAGCCGAGGGTGTGAATCCATCGCGTTTATCGTTAGCAGGTTATGGACCTTCGCGACCTATTTCAACAGATGCCACAATTTTAGGGCGCAAACATAATCGACGCGTTGATATTGTGGTGTATAAGTAACAAGTAAGGAGTTTGAGTCATGGCAGATGAAAAAGAAGAAGGTACAGAAAAGAAATCATCGGGTGGTTTGTTGCCGATTATCAACCTTGTATTGTTAATTTTGGTGTTGGCAGTGGGAGGGTTTATTGCTTGGAAAATGATGGCAATGGAACAAACACCTGCAACCACTGAGCAGGCTGCGCCTACACAAACAGAAGAAACGGTGATACCTGAGCCCGAAGCTGAAGATCCAGAGGCCCCACCAATTTTGATGGATATTGCTGATATTACAATCAACTTGGCAGATACCGATGTGAGCCGCTTTTTACGGGCGAAAATTAAACTGGAAGTTCGCAGCCCCGAAGCACAAGCCAAAGTTGAGCAAAACATGATTAAAATCAATGATATGGTGATTACACTGCTTTCCAGTAAGACGTTTGCTGAAATTCGAACGCCGCAAGGTAAATATGACCTCAAAGAAGATTTAATTTATCGGATGAACCGTTTGGTTGGCGGTAAACCGATTAAAAACCTGTATTTCACAGACTTTGTATCACAATGAGTGAAAAGAAAGCTGCTGCAGTGGCTGATAAAGAGCCTATTTTAGCGCCTGAAGAAATTGATGCGCTGATGCAAGCTGTGGCACCAAGTGAGCAAGCGCATGCCTTGTTGGCGACGCTTCCAGCGGTACCACAGCCTGAAGTCGTGGAAGATTTTGATTTCGCATCTGTTGAATCGGACAATGGACCAGAGCGTTATCCATTGTTCTTTAACTTGCAGCAACGCCTGAGTGAATCACTGAATGAACAATGGGATGAAACATTTCAACGTGATGTAGAGCTAAGCAGTGAAGGCATTGATGAACGTCTGTATCAAGCAATTATTGATGATAACCAAAAAACGAAACAAGTCTTTTTTGTGTATGAAGTGGGCGGTTTTGGACGGATGATGGTGACCATAGAGTTGCCCTTGGTGGTTGCTTATATTGATGCGATGTTGGGTGGTATGGGTGAAGCATTTGGGGAAACAGGTGAGGATTTAACCCCCGTCGAACAACGTCTAGCGGCGCGCATTGGTGCAAGTTTCGAAAAATTAATGGCGTATATGTGGGAACCTGTTACCCAAATGAAATATGCATTGTCAAAGCTGGATACTGAACCGCAATTTCTAGCTGTTGCCCCTGTATCTGAGTCGTGTTTTTCGGTGAAATTTACGGTTAAAATATCGGATGAGTTGTCGGGTTGTATTCACTTGCATTATCCGCGCACATTTTTGGAGCCAGTCCTAGAAAGTTTGCGCACCGCGACTTCGGATGATGTGGGTAAAGACCCGCTATGGGAAACACAGCTACAGAAAAGCATAGAGCAAGTACCTTTAACTGTGCGTTTGGAGCTTGGACAATGCCAATTGAGCATCAAGAAGTTCTTGGGTTTGCGTTCTGGAGATTTTTTACCGCTGCGTAAAAGTGCCCATGAGCCTGCCATGCTTTGGGTGAGCTCCACACCTATGTTTGAGGCTATGCCAGGCAGCCAAGATGGACAGTTAGCAGCAGAGCTGACCAAACAGTTGGCACAAGATAGTTAGCGAAGAAGGAGCATAGATATGCCAGAAGTTGAAGAAATACAGAACCCCAATGCTGGCGAATCAGGAAGCGAGCAAAAAGTAAATTTAGAAGCCATTATGCACGTTCCGCTTGATGTGAGTGTTGAGCTTGGTCGTATTCAATTACCATTGCATGTGGTGGCAAGGCTGCATCGTGGCATGGTGTTGGATTTAAAAAAAGAAGCCAATGCCGAAGTCGATATTTTAGCCAATGGTCGTGTGTTTGCGCGTGGTGAAGTGGTGTCTGCGGATGGTAAAATTGGAGTGCGTGTGGTGGAAGTGGTGCCACAAGGCGACCGTATCCAGAGTTTATCGTAAATGATGACTGGGGAGACAAGCTTTGCTGCCATGATGGCGCAATCCATAGGTGCATTGGCATTGGTGCTGGCGATTTTTGCAGGGTTGGTATGGTTGATGCGCCGTTTTCAAGACAAGGTTGTGCCAGTCAAAGAAGGCAAAATGCAAGTGGTGCAACGTTTGCATATTGATAGCAAAAATAGCGTGGTTGAAATTAAACATGGTAAACAAAGTTACCTTTTAGGTGTAGGTGTAGGCGGTATTCACAAAATTGCAGACATCTCACCCGAGAAAGAGGTGGGTAATGATGCGTAATCCATTGCTATTGCGTATTTTATTCTTGCTTTTGTTTTTTTTGCCAAGCCTTGCCTCAGCGGCAGATGTGCCCACGTTATCCATTAGCTTAGGTGAAACTGAAGACCCTGATTCATGGTTTACAGGTCTCAAAATTATTGCAGGGCTTACAGTGCTCGCCCTTGCCCCATCCATTTTGGTGATGATGACATCATTTACCCGCATCTTGATTGTCTTCGCTTTTTTGCGTCAGGCACTGGGTACACAACAAAGCCCACCCACGCAAATTCTGGTTGGTTTAGCCTTGTTTATGACCATGTTTATCATGATGCCGGTGTGGAATCAAATCGATAGCACAGCATTAACCCCCTATTTGAATAAAGACATCACCCAATCTGAAGCCATGGAAAAAGCAATTGACCCATTACGCGCGTTCATGCTGCGACAAACCAGAGAAGATGACTTAATCTTATTTATCAATGCAGGAAAAATTGAGAAACCAGCCACAGCAGAAGAAACGCCGATGTATGTATTGATTCCTGCATTTGTTATCAGCGAGTTAAGAACAGCCTTTGAAATCGGCTTTTTAATCTATATTCCGTTTGTAGTGCTTGATTTAGTAGTGGCATCGGTGTTGATGAGTATGGGTATGATGATGTTACCACCTGTGATGATTTCACTACCACTTAAAATTATTCTGTTTGTGCTGGTCGATGGTTGGCATTTGATTACAGCATCGTTGTTAGCAAGTTTTAAATAAAGACTTATATTTGGTGTAAGGTCTCTTGTATCAAATAGTATAGTCTTTGTTCGGCATCCTTGATGTTTCGACCAAATGTAATAATACCATCCTCATGACCTTTCATGACGAAAGCATTATGTGCAAAAGGGTTGCGAGACTGATAAAGAGCTGCGATTTCGCTTACCATTTCTGCCGTACCATATTCAGCAGTGGTGGCGAGTGCATTGTTTGTAATCATCATTTGCCAAAGGGCAGCAGAATGCACATGAATGACTGCTTGAATATCAGGGTGAATATCATAAATCATAGCGTGACTTAATGCTTCGCTGCTGGGTTTAAACTCGCCTTCTGAAAACACAGTGAAGGTGTCAAAATTATAATCCGTAATCCGTATGTATTCATTGGGTTTTAGCTTGGGTTGTTTTCCTGTTTGGGTGGCTGTGATGGTAAAGCTACGTTCACCTTTGTTACGAAAAGATAAGTTGCCATAACCTATACCATCGGGTGTTTCGCCAATCAAACCCAAAGCAAAAAGGCGACATCGTAATGCTTCTAAATCAGGGAATGTTGTAAATTCTAGGGTTGGTATTTGCGTGTGTGATACATGATATTTGATAACGCCATCAATCATTTGAGTTTACCAATGGCATCTTTATTGGGTGCAATCACACCCGCTTCAGTAATCAAACCTGTAATCAGGCGGGCGGGGGTGACATCAAAGCCATAATTGGCGGCAACACTGCCTTCTGCGGTGATACGTATGTTTTGAATTCGGCCATTTTCATCCACACCACGCATGATGTGTACTTCATCTTCACTGCGTATTTCAATTTCAATATCTTGCACACCATTGTTACATTCAAAATCAAAGGTACTGATGGGCAGTGCAACATAAAAGGGCACATGATTATCTTTGGCAGCCAATGCTTTAAGATAAGTGCCAATTTTATTGGCTGCGTCACCATTGAGTGCCACTCGATCTGCACCCGTAACCACCATATCGACTTTGCCCTGCTGCATCAGAAAACCGCCCGTATTATCAGGGATAATGGTGTGTTGAATACCAGCATCTAATAACTCCCAAGATGTTAAACTTGCACCTTGATTGCGTGGGCGGGTTTCATCCACCCACACATGAATATCAATGCCACGTTTGTGTGCTTCGTAAATTGGGGCAAGTGCAGAGCCACTATCTAAAATAGCCAACCAACCTGCATTGCAATGGGTTAATATATTAAACTGGTTTATCTTTTTCTTAGCCATGATATTTTCAATAATGCCGCAGCCGAATTCACCAACCTTTTGGGTTCTTAGCACATCTTCATCGGCGATAGCGATGGCTTCGCGTTTACAATCGTTTACCACATCGCTGCTTTGCTCAACCACGACCATCATTCGGTCTATTGCCCACATCAAGTTTATCGCTGTAGGGCGAGACTCGCGAATGACCATTGCAGACTGTTTGACTTGGGTTTTATTGCCATCAAATTCACGTGCTGCGAGATATACACCAAAGGCTGCTACATTACCAATCACACCCGCGCCGCGCACCGTCATATCTTTGATGGCTTCACAGCTATCTATGGCAGTCTTTAGTATGCGCGTTTTCTTTTCAAAAGGTAAATAACGTTGGTCGATGACTTCAAGGTCACCAGTATCATTCAACCATATTGCTTTGTATCGCCCGTTCATATTCGCACCATTATCAAAAGTTCCTCGCGCTAGTCTAGCGTATCTATCTTTTGTTGAATAAATATTTTTTCGTTTGTGGGTAATAAAGTTTAAGGTTTGCCGATGTTGCTCATGTGACGGTCATGGATGCGTCATTATATTTTAATCAGCCTTGAATAAACATATGCCACGTCTTATAGAAGTGTAAGAAGAACAGTTCGCGGGGTTATTTTGAATACATTTGAAGCATTTAAAACATTAAAAAATAGTATTGAACAGCGCATTATCGGCCAATCGCATTTGGCGAACCGATTATTGATTGCCATGTTGGCAGATGGACATTTATTGGTCGAAGGTGCACCAGGTTTGGCGAAAACACGCGCAATTAATGTGTTGTCCGAACATATTGAAGGTGATTTTCACAGGGTACAATTCACTCCTGACTTATTACCATCGGATTTAACGGGTGTGGAA
This sequence comes from Ghiorsea sp., assembly GCA_030950765.1. GTDB lineage: Bacteria > Pseudomonadota > Zetaproteobacteria > Mariprofundales > Mariprofundaceae > Ghiorsea. The sequence continues at coordinate 2,548 of JAUZQX010000138.1, read as the reverse complement.
GTCTATCGCCCACAAGATGGTAGTTTCCATTTTCAAAAAGGCCCATTATTCCACCATTTGGTGCTTGCTGATGAAATCAATCGTGCACCTGCTAAAGTGCAAGCGGCATTGCTAGAGGCCATGGCAGAGCGCCAAATTACTGTGGGCAGCGTGAGTTACCCATTGCCTGACTTGTTTATGGTGATGGCGACACAAAATCCGATTGAACAAGAGGGCACTTATCCGCTTCCCGAAGCCCAGCTTGACCGCTTTTTACTTCATGTACGCATTGATTACCCTGATGCCAAATCTGAGCAGGAAATCCTGCGTTTATCTCGTGCGGAAGCATCGCATACAGAAAGCAAAGCTGAAACATTGGTGACGCAGAATTTATTGTTTAAAGCAAGACAAGAAGTGCTTGATTTACATGTGGCTGAAACCTTGGAAACCTATATGGTGCAATTGATTATGGCGACACGCGCCAACCACACCCAAGAGGGTGTAGTCAAACATTTGCAATATGGAGCAAGTCCACGAGCAACCATTGCCTTGGATAGATGTGCGCGTGCGCATGCTTGGTTGGATGGTCGTGATTTTGTCACGCCTGAAGATATTCAAAGCATAGCATTTGATGTGTTGCGCCATCGCTTATTGCTCAATTATGAAGCGGAAGCTTCGGGTTTGACTACGGATGATGTGATTCATCAGCTGATTGCTCAGGTGGCGGTACCTTAACAGCGTGGATAACACGATGAACAGTGCAACCTCATTGAACCTCAAACAATTGATTGCTATGCAATACCAAGCCTCAGCTATGGCTGTGCGCCGCAAATATATTCGTGCTGCCATGAGTGGGGCGCATGTGTCCAAGCTGCGTGGGCGTGGTATGGAATTTGATGAGGTACGCTTGTATCAGCCTGGCGATGATGTGGGTAGCATTGATTGGAAGGTGACTGCGCGAAAGGGAAAAACACATGTGAAGCTTTATCGCGAAGAACGAGAGCGCCCTGTGCTGATTGCTTTGGATTATCGCAAAGCTATGTTTTTTGCCACCCAAGGTGCGCTGAAATCCGTAGTGGCGACCAAGATTGCAGCGCTATTGGCATGGCATGGTGTCCAGCATGGAGACCGTTTGGGCGGGTTATTGTTTGCCGATGATGAACATGTAGAAATCAAACCCATGCGTGGACGTAAAGGCGTGTTATCGTTTCTGCATCATTGCACCCATGCCAAGGCATGGCAAAAGACGCAGTCTCAGGCTGTGGATTTGCTGTCTATGGAGAAAGTGACGCGTAGACTTCGGCACGTAGCTAAGCATGGTAGCCTGATTTATATTCTTAGTGATTTTAGGGGGTTAAGCCAACAGGCTATTGCCGATTTATCGCAGTTGGCGCGGCATAATGATGTGGTGTTGATTTCGGTATTGGATGCTTTGGAAAAAAGTTTCCCTGCGTCGGGCGCATATCCTGTGTTTGATGGTCAACACTATTTCACCGTCCATGCCAACCCTGCATTTCAACAGCGAATGCAGGCACAGTATCAAGCGCATCAGCAGCAGTTGAATGATTTACAAAAGCAATATGGCTTATTTCATTTTCAAGTGGGTACGCATGAAGATGTGGCAAATGTGGTGCGGGAGCGTTTATGGACCCGATGAGTCCTAAGCAAGACCCTTTGCTACAACTCAAAGATATTCATTTGCCCGAGCTTAGCCCGTGGTGGGATTTGGCTGTGGGTTGGTGGGCTTTATTGGCTGTACTTGTTGTATTGTGCATTTGGGGTGTACCTAAGCTCAAAGCCTATTGGCACAGGCAGCGTAGTAAAAGCTTATTAAAAGCGGACATACATGCAAGGTTGAACACACTTTGCCAAATATATCAAACCAATAAAGATGCCAAAGCTTTGCTTGCCGACATCAATATCCTACTGAAACAAGTGGTGATGACAGTGTTTCCCGAGCGCCATGCCGCCCATTTAACGGGCACGGATTGGTTAGCCTTTTTGGATAGCCTGTGGGTGGATATACCCAAACATTTGTTTGCAGACAAACCCATTGCAGATGTGTTTTGTGATGGTGCATATCGCCCCACAGTGGATGTGGATGAGAAAGACATACAAGTGCTGTGTGATACAGTGAAAGCATGGCTCAAGGTGGTAAGCAGGCATGTTTGACACGGGAGCGTTTGCATTTGTGTGGTTATGGGTGTTTGCATTGCTGCCATTACCATGGTTGGTACGGCGTTTGTTGTCTGCAAAATCAGATGTGCAGCAGGGTGGTTTATACATCCCCTTTGCCGATGACATCAAACAGGCGAACAGTGCGGACAGACCCCAACAAACCCATGCTTGGAAGTACCTTTTGCTTTGGTTGGTTTGGTTATTGCTGGTGATTGGTGCTGCGAGACCACAATGGGTGGGTGAGCTTGTGGATGTGGCACGAAGTGGCCGAGATTTGATGTTGGCGATTGATTTATCGGGAAGTATGCAAGAGCAGGATTTCGAATTGAGCGGTAGGCGTGTGGATAGGTTGACCGCCACCAAAGTGATTGCCAGCGACTTTATCAAGCAA
>JAUZQX010000137.1 GCA_030950765.1 Ghiorsea sp. | reverse complement strand
TTCTGCTGTTTATGCGTATGTGTTTCACCTTGGTTAGATGCCGATTGTTGTGCTTCAGGTGGCGTTAGATCCCGCTGCCAATGTTTACTTTTGGGCAGCATCGAAAAACTACGTAAACCTTTTTTGAAATTATAACTGTATGCTTTTTCAATGCGAAAACCTGCTTGTTTAAATAACAACTGTAAGCTGGGAAACGACAAAAAATAAATATGTCCTGCCCCACTGAATGCAGGAGAGTCATATTTTCTATAATAATCAACGATATTTTGTGCATCTGCTAAACCATTGGGTACGGACAAATGAAAAGTTCCTTTATCGTCGATAATACGCCTACATTCCTTTAAAAAAGTTAGTGGTTCTGGTACATGTTCAAGAATATCCTGCACACGGACTACATCAAAAAAACCAGCATCAAAAGCCACATTTTCAATTTCGCCAACACGCACATCCAAACCTAATTTTTCTTGCACAGAAGCAACCACTTCGGGGTTAATATCTGTACCAAAAACTTGCCACTGTGAGCCTTGTTGTACACCTGCTAAAAAGTCACCACTGGCACAGCCAATATCCAATAATCTTCCTGATGTCTTATGGGCAAGATACTTTCTTGCAAAAGCTGAACCTTTTCCCTGTGCTTTATAATTGTCACCCTTATAAAAAGTATAATCATTGGAATAATGCTCCGCCAATGCACTTGGTGAGGGCATAGGTGAAAAAAAAGAAGCCTCACAACTAGAGCAGCGTACTAAATCATATACTTCAGCCCCTGAAAGACTTGCTTTCGCAACTGGCGAAACTGAGTCACTTGCACCGCAAATCAGGCATTGTAAAGAGTTATTCATGATGGATACCTAAAAGTTAAATGGACAATATTTATAACCTACTCGCACGTTGCCTAAGCAAGTGGTCAGCAAGTATTAAGGCAAGCATAGCTTCGGCAATCGGCACTGCGCGAATGCCTACACAGGGGTCATGGCGACCTTTAGTGATAATTTCTGTTTCATTGCCATGAACATCAATAGTTGGACGCGGCTTCAAAATAGACGAGGTTGGTTTTAGCCCCATACGAACATGAATGGTATCACCGTTGGTAATACCACCCAACACACCACCTGCATGATTACTTTGAAAGCCATCTTTACGAATAGCATCACCAAATTCGGAACCGTGAGCTTCAACACACGCAAAACCATCACCCACTTCCACGGCTTTAACAGCTTGGATACTCATCATGGCTTTGGCTAAATCCGCATCAATACGATCAAATACAGGCTCACCCAAACCCGCGGGTACGCCTGTGGCTTCCACAGTGACTGATGCCCCAATGGAATCACCTGTTTTACGCAGTTTATCCATAAAGTCAGCCATTTCTGTCGCAGCTTTTGCATCAGGGCAAAAGAATGGATTGTTATAAATTTCGTCAAAAGAAAAGTTGTTTGGGTTTATCTTCACAGGGCCAATTTGGTCTACCCAACCATGGATAGAAACACCTGAACTGGCTAAAAACTTACGTGCCACCGCACCTGCTGCCACACGCATGGCTGTTTCACGCGCTGATGATCGCCCACCACCACGGTAATCTCTAAACCCATACTTGGCATGAAAAGTGAAGTCGGCATGCCCTGGGCGAAACTTATCTTTGATGTCGGAATAATCTTTACTGCGTTGATCAGTATTACGAATCAATAATGCAATCGGGCAACCTGTAGTTTTACCATCAAATACACCCGATAAAATTTCCACTTCATCCGCTTCACGGCGTTGTGTCGTATATCTGGATTGACCTGGTTTGCGTTTGTCCAAATCAGGTTGAATATCTGCTTCCGATAACGCTACACCAGCTGGGCAGCCTTCAACAATGGCAACCAATGCTTTGCCGTGTGATTCACCTGCTGTGCTTACACGAAATATTTGCCCAAAACTAGAACCTGACATTTAATAACCCTTTATTTTTCAACACCTGGATCGCCAGCACCGACGTGGAACCCTGCATCCACATAATGCACTTCACCTGAAACACCAGATGCCAAGTCAGAAGCTAAATATGCAGTAGTATTACCTACTTCATCTTGACTCACATTGCGACCAAGCATAGAGCCTCGCGCACTTTTTGCCATCAATTCACGAAAGTCACCCACTGCAGATGCTGCAAGTGTACGAATAGGACCTGATGACACCGCATTGACACGAATACCACGGCTCTTACCCAAATCTTCTGCCAAATACCGCGTAGAAGCCTCAAGCGCAGCTTTCGCCACCCCCATCATGCCATAACCAGGAATCACACGTTCCGCACCCAAATAAGTCATGGTAACCATGCTTCCACCATCATTCATAATCTTTGCCGCGCGTTGCGCGCAAGCTACAAACGAGTATGCAGATATATCCATAGCAAGTTGGAAGTCTTCACGTGTACACTGTGAAAAAGGATTGCGTAGTGCATCTTTATTGGCAAAAGCAATCGAATGAATCATAAAATCCATCTTACCCCATTTTTCTTCAACTTTAGCAAAAAACGCATCCATTTCAGCATCTTCACCCACATCCATGGATTCAATCAATGTTGAGTCTACTTTTTCAGCCAAAGGCCGCACACGTTTTTCAAGCTGCTCACCCAAATAGTTAAAGCCAAGTTCAGCACCTTCACGGTGACAAGCTTGCGCCACACCCCAAGCAATGGACTTATTGTTAGCCAAACCCAAAATCAAACCTTTTTTACCTTCAAGAATGCCCATGGAATCCCCTTTGAATACATAATAAACTGATATTTTTTCGAACTATAACAGAATGAACCTTTTTCGCATCTTACAGCGTTTATGGTTTCCAGTTGATAAAACCTTCAAGCAAACTTAAACCAGCATGTTGGCTTTTTTCAGGATGAAACTGCATCCCCAAAACATTGTCTCGTCCTATGACGGAAGCAAAAGGAAAATCACCATACGAACAAGCTGCCAATAAATGTTCAGGGTTGCGTGGCGCACAATAATAGGAGTGTACATAATACACTTGATCACCCTTTACTCCACCCAATACGCGATGTTTTTTCCCATCGGGCAATACCATATCATTCCAACCCATGTGCGGAATTTTAAAGCCGCGTGCCACATGGTCTTCTGGAAAAGCTTTGACTTCACCTTCAATCAGGTTCAAACCAGCATGAACACCAAACTCATACGAGCGCGTCATCAATACCTGCATACCCAAACAGATGCCTAAAAATGGCACACCTTTGCCAACCGTTTCCTTGATAGCATCAGCCATACCTGTCTCTTTTAGTGTATGCATGCAATCGCGGAAGGCACCCACACCTGGCAGCACAATACGCTCATAATTGGCTATATCATCAGCATTTTTGACCAGTTCAACCTTGCCACCCACTTTTTCCAAGGCTTTGGCAACCGAATGTAAATTGCCCATGCCATAATCAATCAATCCAATCATCAGTTAAAGTGTACCTTTGGTGCTCGGAATACCACTTTGGCGTGGGTCTGACTCTACAGCCATACGCAAAGCGCGACCAAATGCTTTAAATACAGTCTCAGCGATGTGATGATTATTGATACCACGTAAATTATCAATGTGTAGGCTCATACGGCTATGATTGACCACAGCTTGAAAGAACTCTTTGAACAAATCCACATCAAAACTACCAATCATTTCTTTAGGGAAAGCAACATGATATTCCAAGTCAGGACGACCTGATAAGTCTAAAACCACCCGCGACAATGATTCATCCAAAGGTACATAAGCATGACCATAACGTACAATACCTTTTTTATCACCAATGGCTTCACGAAGCACTTCACCAAGGCAAATACCAATATCTTCCACCGTATGGTGGTCATCAATATCAATATCACCCTTGGCATCAATACGCAAATCAATCAAACCATGACGAGAAATCTGTTCCAACATGTGATTCAAAAAAGGAATAGGTGTATTCAGCTCACACACGCCTGTGCCATCCAAATTGATGGACAGCTTAATTTGTGTTTCTTTGGTGTTTCTTTCAATATTTGCACTGCGACCCATATCTATTCCCCTTGATGTTTCAAACGAAGTTCTAATGTTAAAGCATGACACTGCAGGCCTTCTCTATGCGCCAAATGTGCAGCTTCAGCACCAATCGCTGCCACACCTTGCGGTGTTGAGCGGATAATACTGCTGCGTTTTTGAAAGTCATACACGCCTAATGGACTAGAGAAACGTGCTGTACGATTGGTGGGCAACACATGATTGGGCCCAGCCATATAATCACCCAATGCTTCGGGCACAAAATGACCCAAGAAAATCGCGCCTGCATGTTTAATTTTAGGCAACATGGCATCTGGGTCATCCAAAGCCAATTCCAAATGCTCGGGTGCGATAATATTCACCGCTTCTGCCGCTTCATCAAGGTTGTTTACAATAATAAATGCACCATGGTTTTCTACCGATGCGCTGGCTATTGCTGCGCGTTCAAGTACGCTCAGGTGTTGTTCAATCGCTGCTTCCACCTTATCTGCTAAAGCCTCATCTGTGGTAATGAGAATACTTTGTGCTGCTTCATCATGTTCAGCTTGTGACAAGAAGTCTGCCGCCAACCATTCCGGATGCCCACTATCCGCCACTACCGCAATCTCTGAAGGACCAGCAATCATATCAATGCCACAAGTACCAAACACTTGGCGTTTGGCAGCTGCTACAAATTTATTGCCTGGCCCTACAATTTTATCCACTGCAGGAATCGTTTCCGTACCATATGCCAACGCCGCCACGGCTTGCGCGCCACCAACCGCAAAACCTTGCTGTACACCCGATACATAAGCTGCTGCCAACACTAAATCATTCATTTCACCCGCAGGCGTGGGTACAACCATGACAACTTTTTCTACACCTGCCACTTGTGCAGGCACAGCATTCATCAATACCGAAGAAGGGTATGCCGCTTTACCACCAGGCACATACAAACCCACACTATCCAAAGCCGTGATTTTTTGCCCCAGAGTCAAACCCGCATCATCGGTATATTCCCAATCAGTTTGCACTTGTTTTTCATGGTAAGCTTTGATTCTATCCACTGCCAATTGTAGTGATTGTCTATCCATGTCTGATACAGCGAACCATGCTTTTTTCATAGTATCACGGCTAATCACCATGTTTTCAGCCGTACAATCCCAACCATCAAACTTCGCGGTATATTCACACAGCGCAGCATCACCGCGCTGTTTTACATCCAGCAAAATATCAGCCACAAGGTTTTGTACATCTGCGCCGGTATCGGTTTCACGTGATAACAAAGCATCCAATTGCGCTTTATAATCTGCGCTATTTGAATAAATACGACGAATCTTATTCACTTTCATTCTCCCGCTGCTCCACAGCTTCTCGAAGTTTATTGATAACTGCCTGAACTTGTTTTTTCTTGGTGACAAAACTTGCAGGGTTGGCAATCAAACGACTGGATACATCAAATAATGTTGTTTCTTCCACCAAACCATTGGCCTTGAGCGTATTACCCGTTTCTACTACATCCACAATTCTGTCTGCCATACCCACCAGTGGCGCAAGCTCCATCGAGCCATACAAATGAATCACCTCAGCATGTACACCTTGCTCCAAATAATATTGTTCAGCAATATTATCATACTTGGTCGCGACACGAATACGCCCACCAATCACTGAAGAATCACCCGATTCTATGGCATCTTTAGGACCACACACACAAAGGCGACACTTACCTATTTTTAAATCCAAAGGCTCATATACATGTGGTTTGTGCTCCAACAATAAGTCACGCCCTGAAATACCTAAGTCTGCAGCACCCTGTTCCACATAAGTACACACATCAGCAGCCCGAATAATGAGGAAACGTATTTTACTTCCCGCCCAATCATCAGGGCCATCCACCATCAATTTACGTGTGGTTTGCACATCTTCTTTGGGCATCAAATCAGCAAATTCCAATAAGGGCAAGGTTTGCTCCAAAATGCGCCCTTTGGATAAGGCAATGGTTAACACTGGTTTATCTGACATATTCGTTCTTACCTTTGTATATAGTGGCGCTCAATATTGGCACCCAAACTACGCATTTTTTCTTCAATTCTCTCATATCCACGATCAATATGGTACACACGAGATACCACAGTTTCACCTTGTGCTGCCACGCCCGCAAGCACCAAAGATGCTGATGCTCGCAAATCAGTCGCCATCACGGGCGCTGCAGAAAGCTTTTTAACACCTTTAATGACTGCAGTATGTCCATCCAACTGAATATCAGCCCCCATACGCACCAATTCTTGCACATGCATAAAACGATTCTCAAAAATCGTTTCAGACACCAGACTTGTTCCCTCAGCCACACACATCATGGCCATAAACTGGGCTTGTAAATCAGTAGGGAACCCTGGATGTGGCATGGTATGAATATTGACTGCTTGCAACCGCTCTGGTGCTGCACAACGAATAAAATCATCACCCACTTCAACTGTCGCGCCAGCCTCTTTTACACGTGCCAAAAAGGCATCCAACAACTTAGGGTCTGTTTTGGTTACAGTGACATCACCGCCCGTAATCAAACCCGCTGCTAAATAGGTTGCTGTCTCAATCCTGTCGGCAATGGTAAAAATATCACCGCCAGAAATACGTTCTACACCTTGAATGGTAATCGTATCCGTACCATCACCTTCAATCTTAGCGCCCAAAGCGCGTAATGAATCGGCAAGGTTGACCACTTCGGGTTCACGTGCCGCATTTTCTAATACTGTTTCACCCTTGGCTAACACAGCCGCCATCAAAATATTTTCAGTACCCGTCACTGTCACTTGGTCAAAGAAAATTCGCGCACCATGCAAACCATTGGGTGCTTTGGCAATCACATCACCATGTTCAACACTGATTTTTGCACCCATGACTTCCAATGCTTTGAGGTGTAAATCAATAGGCCGCGCACCAATCGCACACCCACCTGGCAAGCTTACTTTCGCCTCACCAAAACGCACCAACAATGGTCCAAGCACCAGGGATGATGCACGCATGGTTTTGACCATTTCATAAGGTGCTTCTGGCTTGTTTGCTCCCCGTGTATCAATCGTTAAACAATCTTGGTCGTCATAAGTAACATCCGCACCTTGCCATGCCAACAAGTTGGTCATGGTTGAAATATCATTCAAATGCGGAATACGGTGAAACGTTACAGGTCCATCAGCAAGGATGGCAGCCGCAAGCAAAGGCAATGCTGCATTTTTTGCACCACTGCTTTCAACGCTTCCTTGGAGTGGGATTCCACCCTGTATGACAATACTTTCCATGCTCACCACCTATACCAATCTGCCGCAGCGTAGCGGCATTGCCTGCAAGGCTCAATATTTATAGCCCCGCCCCATCGTTATTGTTTTGCTATTGCCGCTGTGAAATACTTTTTTCTAACAACGTTTCAATTCTTGCCAGCCTATCTTCAATCATAGCCGTATGTTCTTTGATATAATGCACTTCTCCTGCTTCACCTTCACCTGTTTCACGACTCATTTTCGCATGTTCTGTTTGCATTACATCGAGGATAATACCAATCATCATATTCATAAAGACGAAGGTTGTTAAGAAGATAAATGTTAGATAGTACACCCAGCTCCATGCATATACATGCATGGTTTCGTACATCACATCTGTCCAATCTTCAAAAGTGGAAACACGAAACAAGGTTAACATAGAAATGCTAATATCACCCCATAAGGTGGCATTAATTTTCTCAAACATAAAACTTCCAACTGCGGCATAGATGTAAAAAATAATAAACATCAATACCAATACATAACCCATGCGAGGAATAGCAATCAATAACGAATTAATAAGTACCCGTAGCTCTGGAATGATAGAAACCAGACGTAATACACGAAAAATACGAATCAAACGCGCCAACAACACCATTTCACTGTCATCAATGGGTAGTAAACTCACACTAACAATCAAAAAATCAAACACGTTCCATGCGTTTTTAAAGAACCTGAAACAATGCTTCTCACTCAACATACGGATAATAATTTCAATCAAGAAAAAAATGGTTATACCCGTATCTAATATATAAATAAACGACATCCATCTTGGATCCATATCGTAAGTTGATGCACCAATCATCAATGCTGAAACTATAATGATGGCAATAACTGTTAACTCAAAAGCTTTATTACTACGAATTGCCATAAACTTATCTTGCCATGAAGCTGTTACCAAACCCATATTTACACCAAACCTCATCCCGCCTTCATTCTATTTTGCTGCGCGCATTGTAGTGTACTTTCGTTTATTTGGTATCAAATTTATACACACCATCCCAAGCTTGTGGTGGGTCAGCGATAAATGTTTGGCAACGCTTCATATATATTGCATCACTACTGTCCGACGAAAATCACCCTATTCCCAAATTTAACTGGTCTGAGTGAATTTCTGGTGGCTTTTGAGGCTCCTTTTGCAAGAGTAGCTCAAAGATATTTCGTCGGTTCATCAGGTTTGCCGCAACGAGTATAGC
>JAUZQX010000136.1 GCA_030950765.1 Ghiorsea sp. | reverse complement strand
CATCATAGGGTCAGACAGGTTATAAAATAACTGCATACAATGAACGCGAAGCATGACACTAAGTGGGTATGGTGGGCGACCATTTCCTTTTTTCGGATAATACTTTGAAAGCTTACCTTCCAGCGCGGGCCAAGGAATAAGACTATCCATGCGATTAAGAAATTGTTCGCGCCGTGTTACATGCTTTTTGTTCAAATACTCTGCTTCCGAAAAACTCAGTTGGCTCATGTTTAACTCCCCTCAATGAGATAAAAGAACTATAACACTTTTAATGGGACTTGTTCAGAGTTGCCCAAGGTTCGCCGATGACAAAAGCATAGAAATTGATTATGATGCGCATCCTTTTAAGAATTGATGCAAAAAAGTGAAACGTTTTAATTACTGGAGCTGCTAATGACGCAAATGCCGAAAAAGCAAGGTTTATACAACCCTCAACACGAACATGACGCATGTGGTGTTGGATTTGTTGCACATATTAGAAATCAAAAAAGCCATGACATTGTCGAGAAAGGGCTTGAGATTTTACTTCGTTTAACCCATCGCGGTGCAGCAGGTGCAGACCCTAGAGAAGGTGATGGAGCAGGTATACTCATTCAAATTCCAGACGACTTTTTTCAAGCCGTTGCACCTGATTCGGATATTACATTACCTGCCGCAGGTGAATATGGCGTAGGCATGATTTTCTTACCCCAAGATGATACACATCGTGCTGCTTGCGAAAAAATCATTGAAGAAACTATCATTGCTGAGGGTCAAACCGTTTTAGGCTGGCGTAATGTGCCTGTTGACCCAATTCATGCTGATTTACCTGAAAGTGTATTGGCATGTGAACCTGTATCTCGTCAAATTTTTGTGGGTAAAGGCAGCAATTGTACTGACCAACAAGCTTTTGAACGCAAACTTTTTGTAATTCGTAAAATCTTTGAAAATCAAATTGCCGACAAAGCTTTTGATGATAAAGCCAAATTTTATGTCAATTCACTATCCACGCGTACCATTGTATATAAAGGTATGTTTTTATCACATCAAGTGGGCGCATATTTTACCGACTTATCCGATGCTCGCATGAAATCTGCATTGGCATTGGTGCATCAACGTTTCTCCACCAATACCTTCCCATCTTGGGAACTTGCCCACCCTTTCCGCATGGTGGCACACAATGGTGAAATCAACACGGTTCGTGGTAATATCAACTGGATGAATGCCCGCCGCCACTCCATGAAATCCAAATATTTGGGTGATGATTTGGATAAGGTTTGGCCTTTGATTCCTGAAAATCAATCCGACACTGCATGTTTTGATAATGCTTTAGAGCTTTTGGTCATGGGTGGTTATTCGCTCACCCATGCTGCCATGTTACTGATTCCTGAAGCTTGGTCTGGTAACAACTTGATGGACGAAAAACGCAAAGCATTTTATGAGCACCATGCAGCATTAATGGAGCCTTGGGATGGCCCTGCTGCCGTTGCATTTACCGATGGTATTCAAATTGGTGCAACATTAGACAGGAATGGACTGCGTCCTGCGCGTTATTTGATTACCGATGATGATTTGGTGGTCATGGCATCTGAAATGGGTGTGTTGGACATACCCGAAGAAAAAATCATCAAAAAATGGCGTTTACAACCCGGTAAAATGTTCCTAATCGATTTGGAAGAAGGCTGCATTATTGATGACTCAGACATCAAAGATGCCCTAGCACTTGAACGCGACTACAAAAAAATCTTAGCTAAAACCCAAATTCAAATTGAAGATTTGGACGTGAATGTTGAAGTTAAACAACCTCAGCATGACGACCTGCTCAACAAACAACAAGCATTTGGTTACACCAAAGAAAACCTCAAATTTTTGATGGCACCGATGGCAATCACAGGCATGGAAGCTACAGGTTCCATGGGTAATGACACACCACATGCAGTGTTGTCCAATCGTGCCAAACCTTTGTACAACTATTTCCGCCAATTGTTTGCCCAAGTGACCAACCCACCCATTGACCCGATTCGTGAAGAAATGGTGATGAGTTTAACATCGTTTATTGGCCCCAACCCCAACTTGCTTGGTTTGGATGATGAAGAACCAACGCTACGTTTGGAAGTACATCAACCGATTTTAACCAACCAAGATTTGGAAAAAGTTCGTAATATTCATAAAGCCACCCAAGGTAAGTTCCGCACATTAACCTTATCCATGTGTTACCCAGCCGACTCAGGTGCTGCAGGTATGGGTGTTGCTATTGAAAGTTTATGTAAACAAGCCGAACGCGCTGTGTTGGATCAATTTAACATCATTATCTTATCTGACCGTGACATGGATGAGCAACATATCCCAATCCCTGCATTATTAGCCACATCGGCTGTGCATCAGCATTTGATAAGCAAAGGTTTACGTGTAGAAACAGGGCTTGTAGTTGAAACAGGTTCTGCCCGTGAAATTCAACATTTCGCAACTCTTGCAGGTTTTGGTGCAGAAGCCGTTAACCCATATTTAGCTTTCGAAACATTGATAGATATGCATAACGACGGGCATTTGCCTAGCGATATTGATGTCTCAGATATTGAACCACGTTTTATCAAAGCGGTAGGCAAAGGTTTGTACAAAGTGATGTCTAAAATGGGTATTTCAACCTACCAATCGTATTGTGGCGCACAAATTTTTGAAGCCTTTGGTTTATCTACCGAATTTGTGGACAAATACTTTAAAGGCACGGCCACCCAGATTGAAGGTGTTGGTTTGGATGAAATCTCCAAAGAAGCAGTCATGCGTCATCAACTGGCGTATGGCAACTCTATGATTCATAAAAAAGCTTTGGATGTTGGTGGTGAATACGAGTGGCGTGTACGTGGTGAACAACATGCACTTACCCCTGAAACCATTGCCAAACTGCAACATGCAGTTCGCACCAGTGATTATAGTTTATACAAAGAGTTTGCTGATATTATCAACAACCAAAAAGGTCGTTTAATCACCTTGCGTGGTTTGTTTAAGTTTAATAAAGGTAAATCAATATCGATTGATGAAGTCGAACCTGCAACCAATATCGTCAAACGTTTTGCAACAGGTGCCATGTCCTTTGGTTCGATTTCACATGAAGCACACAGCACATTAGCGATTGCCATGAACCGTTTGGGCGGAAAGTCCAACACAGGGGAAGGTGGTGAAGAGGTTGCGCGTTTCACCCCTCTACCCAATGGTGACTCTATGCGTTCTGCCATTAAGCAGGTCGCATCCGGTCGATTCGGTGTAACTGCTGAATATTTAGCCAATGCAGACCAAATCCAAATCAAAATGGCACAAGGCGCAAAACCTGGCGAAGGTGGGCAACTACCTGGGCATAAAGTGGACAATCGAATTGGTAAAGTACGTCACTCCACACCAGGCGTGGGTTTGATTTCCCCACCGCCACATCACGATATTTATTCGATTGAAGATTTAGCGCAATTAATATTTGACTTAAAACAAGTCAACCCCAAAGCCGTTATTTCAGTAAAATGAGTTTCTGGTCCGGGTGTGGGTACTATTGCCTCGGGTGTGGCAAAAGCCTATGCCGATTTCATTACCATTTCAGGTTACGACGGTGGTACTGCGGCTAGCCCGTTAACGTCAGTAAAACATGCGGGTTGCCCATGGGAATTAGGCTTAGCCGAAGCCCATCAATCATTAGTCACTAATGGTTTACGCCATAAAGTACGCTTGCAAGTTGATGGCGGTTTAAAAACGGGTGTCGATATTGTTAAAGCCGCTATTTTAGGTGCTGAAAGTTTTGGCTTTGGTACTGCGCCTATGGTGGCTTTAGGTTGTAAATTTTTACGTATATGTCATCTAAATAACTGTGCAACGGGTGTTGCTACGCAAGATGATGTACTGCGTGAAAAATTCTTTAAAGGCTTACCCGATCAAGTAATGAATTATTTTAAATTCATCGCCAATGATGTTCGTGAAATTATG
>JAUZQX010000135.1 GCA_030950765.1 Ghiorsea sp. | reverse complement strand
AAGTTGGGAATGGATACACCAAGCAATGAAAAAGTCATCGCCAGCTTATCTTGCGCTTTATTCTGAAACCTTGCGGCAATCATACCCATGGGAAGCGCCAAAATAATAGCTAATAAGAGGCTTGTCGCTGCAAGTTGTGCTGTGGCTGGAAGTCGCTCAGTAATCAATGTCCAAATATCGCGTTGACTGATGATGGACTTTCCCCAATCTCCCTGCGTTAAACCACCAATGTAATTGATATATTGTGTATACAAGGGTTCATCCAAATGCATGCTGGCACGCAAGGCTTCTTTATCAGTTGCCAATGCTGTCTCACCCAGTAACGCATCCACAGGGTCGCCAGGCACAAGATGAAGCAAGAAAAACACCAAGGTCACCACGCCAAGAATGGTGGGCAACGATTCCAGAATACGAAACAAGATAAGCCGAGCTAACATGTGGGGAACATTATATTTTTACGCATCCAATGTCATGATTATAAAAACTGATACCATGTTTTCATCAACCTATACCTTTTTTAACAGACATGATGTGTTCCGACAAAAGGTTCTAATCTTTCAATGTGATTATATTGGAGGTAATGGCGTATTTCTTGCTTCACCTATATCACAAGCAATTGGGTTCAACCAATTATACATTTAAATTAGGGAGTTAAGTATGAATAAACATCAAAATAACCAAAGCGGCTTCAGTTTGATTGAACTGATTGGCGTGATTGCCATTATTGCGATTCTTGGGTCACTGGTCGCACCACGAATTTTCTCATCCATTGAGGATGCTAAAATCACTTCCGTTGTTCAAGATGCGCAACGTTTGCGGGCAACTGTGATGCAGTTTTATAAAGACACCAATAAATTACCTACACATAACCCAAGCAATACCAATGCCACAGCCCATCAACTTTTATCCAACGCTAGCAATATTAAAGGTTGGAAAGGCCCTTATATCGAAGAAGAACTTCAAAGCCCTTTTGAAAGCTCTACGGCCTATTATGTTGCCAGTGGTGCATACCCATTTGATGTGGACGGTGATGGCACAGATGACTTCAAAACCAGCAGTGTGTTAATTTTTAATGGTATCAACGCTGAGCAAGCCAAGGCTATCAGTGATGCCGTTGATCATGATGCTGATAAAACAGGCACCGCAGCATGGTATGATGGTGGTAAAGTACGCACCAGCAACAGCACGGCAGCTGGCACTACACTTTATATCATGTTAGTGGGTCAATAAGACAAGGTTTATTGTGTCAACACCAACAAAAATAAGGCTTGGTGAGCATTTGGTTGCAGAGGGGCATATCAGCCCCTCTCAGCTTGCTTTAGCCCTAGCAGAAAAACAACGCAATCATAAACTGCTTGGCGAAATATTGGTTGACCTTGGTTTTGTTACCGAAGACATTATTACCCAATTTGTAGCCCAAGATGTTAAAACAGACACGGTTAACTTTTCGCAAATTCAAATCAATAGCAAAGCTATTGATGCTATTCCTTACCATATCGCCAAACGTTATAAAGTGTTACCCATCGATATTAATGATGAGCAGATTACCATTGCTATGGCAGACATTTATAATGTTGTCGCCATTGATGCCTTGGAAAAAACATGCGGACTTCCTGTTCGCGCTTTAGTTGCAGCTGAAAGTGAACTCTTAGAAACCTTAGAATACAGTTATATTCAAGAAGGTTCACTCAGCGAAACCATACGTGAAATACTCAATCAAACTGATACCTTAGATGACGACAGCGAATCATCACCATTGATTCGCCTTGCTGACCAATTGATTGTGCTTGGCATACGTTCACACGCAACCGACATCCACATCGAACCCGAAGAAAATTCTTTGCGCGTACGCATGCGTAGAGATGGCATGATGCATGAAGAGTGTTTGATGCCCGCAGAGCTCAAAGGCGCACTAACAGCACGCATTAAAATCATGGCAGGTATGGATGTCACCGAAAAACGCATACCCCAAGATGGTCGTATCCGTTTTCATGTCAGCAAACGAAAAGTCGACCTGCGCGTTTCCTCATTACCCACTCAGCATGGCGAAAGCATTGTGATTCGAGTGCTGGATGCCGCAGGCAAAAAGTTATCCTTAGACAACATCGGTTTCTCAAAAAAAGCTTTGCAGCAATTCAAAAAAGCTTTGGATACTCCTCATGGTGTCATTTTGGTGACAGGCCCCACAGGTTCAGGCAAAACCACCACTTTATATGCAGCCATTGAAGCCATTGATTCATTACAACGCAGTGTGTTTACCTTAGAAGACCCTGTTGAATATGCCATGCCAGGTATTCGCCAAGTCCAAGTTAATGCTGAAGTGGGCATGACTTTTGCTGCAGGTTTACGCTCGTTATTACGCCAAGACCCTGATGTTATTTTGGTGGGTGAAATTCGCGACCAAGAAACGGCCTCCCTTGCTATTCGTGCTGCTTTAACAGGGCATGCCGTGTTTACCACATTACATACCAATGATGCCGTGGGCGCTATTCCTCGCCTTATCGACATGGGCATAGAACCTTATTTATTGCCCTCAGCACTGGTCGCTATTGTTGCCCAACGTTTGGTGCGTAAACTTTGTATCAGTTGCAAACAAGCTGTAGAAGATAGCCATAGCGTATTGAAAGAAATCGGGGTTAAACACCAATCTGACATTCAACTATGGCAAGCCAAAGGTTGTGACGCTTGTAACCATTCAGGTTATTTCGGGCGCATGGCGATTTATGAGGTGCTGAATATCGATGACTCATTTCATGATGCCATTATGGGTAATGCCAATCGAGCCGAAATCTTAAAGCTGGCAAAAAACAATGGCATGCAAAGCCTGCTTGAAGATGGTATTCTCAAAGCGATGCAAGGGCATACTTCCATTGAAGAAGTGATGCGGGTCGTGAAATAATGGCTATGTATCAGTACACCGCCGTCAATGATGCTGGTGAAAAAACAAAAGGCGAGGTTTTCGCCCAAGATAAGCCCCACCTTTCTAATCTTTTAAACCAACAAGGTTTATGGCTTTTACAATGTAAAACCATCAATAACCCAGAACAATATACACCCTCACGCATCAAAGTTAGCCGTCGCGAAATGATTGATTTATTCACCGCCTTTTCCACCATGTTAAAAGCGGGTGTGCCTCTTTTAGATACCATAAACGCCTTGGCACAAAATACCCCCAATGAAGGCTTGGCATATGTGCTCACCATGATGCATGCCGATGTCGAAAGCGGCATGCCCCTTTCCCAAACCATGGAAAAACATCAAACTATTTTTCCAACACAAGTCACCAGTGTGATTAAAGCAGGGGAACACAGCGGGCAGTTACCCGCCACCTTCATAGAGCTTCGCCAGTATTATCAATGGCTTGCCAACCTTATGGGGGATATAAAACAAGCCTCCACCTACCCTTTGATTATCTTTTTTGTGGTGTGTTTGTTTATTCTTATTTTATTTACTTTTGTCGTGCCGCGTTTTACCGATATGCTGAATGGGCTTGGTGTTGCACTACCCATGGTCACCTCGTTGGTTATTGATTTGAGTACATTCACCCTGCAATACTGGTGGTTAATCTTGGGTACACCCATCATTTTATGGATGGGTGTACGTTGGTTATACAAGCGCTCGACAAGCTTTGCCAATGCTTTTGATGATTTTAAGTTAAACCTGCCTGTATTTGGTGACATCAACCGCATGATTGCCCTATCTCGTTTTACCCACCATTTCTCTATTATGTTTCGTTCAGGTATTCAGATTTTAGAGTGTTTACAACACTGTCGCGAGCTGGTGGGGAATGCAAAGTTGGCAGTGATTATCCATGAAACAGAGAAAAATGTGCGTGAGGGAAGAAATATGAGTGAAACCTTAACCAAACATGATGCCTTCCCACCTATGCTGCTGCAAATGATTAAAGTGGGGGAAGCAACTGGCGATTTAGATACTGCTATGAACCAAGTCTCTTTATATTATGATGAAGAAATTCCAAGACGAGTGAAACGCGTGTTCTCCATTTTAGAGCCTATTATCATGCTGATGCTTATTGGTGTTGTGGGCACGGTGGCTATTGCCATTTTCTTGCCCATGGTCTCCATGTTAGGCGGTATCAAATGAAACCCTTCATCTTTATCATCAGTCTCATTTTTTTAAGCTATACATTGGTGCCATCCATACTTATGGCAGATGAAGACAAATCATCTAAAGAGCAGCCCAAAGACAAAAAGAAACAATCAAAAAACGATGACAAAGAGCACCAACAAGATGATAAAGAAGGGTCTGATAAAGATAAAAACAATACTCAAAAATCAAAAGAAAAAGACGACAAGCAGCATAATGAAAGCGACAAGTCGTCTAAGCACGACAAAAACGACACTAAACATGCTCAAAATGAAAACAGCCAAGGTGACGATGAACAACTTGATTCTAAAGATGATAGCCATGGTGACAATGAAAAACCTGATTCTGAAGATGATAGCCATGGTGACAATGAACAACCTGATTCTGAAGATGATAACCATGGTGACAATGAACAACCTGATTCTGAAGGTGATAACCATGGTGACAATGAACAACCTGATTCTGAAGATGATAACCATGGTGACAATGAACAATCTGATTCTGAAGATGGTAACCATGGTGAACCAAACCCGATAACACCCATCCATAACACACCACCGAGCAACGTGGTCTCACCACCAGCCCCTGCTACACCAGTGATCAATATACAAACACCAAACACCACACCAGAAAAACTAAAACCCATGCGTTTACGCTCACTACAACGGGTAAGACAATGAAGCTACAAGCTAAACAAGGCGGTTTTTCACTCATTGAATTGATTGGTGTGCTTGCCATTATGTCCATTTTGGCATCTATTATCCTACCCAATATGCTCAAGCGCATGGATATAGCCAATGCCGATGCAGAAGCCAGTAATCTAGTGTCCCTTGCTTCCGAATTAGAGCAATATATCACCACCCAGTTCTCTATTCCCTCAGTCAATACTTGGGCATCAGCGATTGCATCGGTAAGTGCTTTACCCATCAGTGAAGTAAGCAGCAACAAATACGGTTTTAAGCGTGGATTTTATGTCGATCCAAAGTTTTTCACTGCCACAGACGTTGTGTTTGCAGACTATAAGCAAACAACAGGTTTGCTTACACCTCCTGTAAACCCTCGTATCATCTTGGTATCAGACCTGAAAGGTAATGCACTACCAGCACCCACCACCAGTGCTGCTTTTGATGCCATTTGGAATCAAACCCCTGCTGCCAATGTGCTTGAAAGCGACACCCTTAAAATTCACCGTATTTATTTGGGCCACTTATTCCATCCTATATTGCTGCTCAATAGCAGTACACGTATCCCTTTTTACCAATTAAACACGCAACCAACCAAAGCTTTACCTATTGCCAACAATGGTATCAATGGGCAGCTAAGCATCTATGTTATCAACCGCACGCAATTAAGCTTACATCAAGACCCATACCCAACAGGTACTGTGCAATACACATTATTTATCCAAGACCAAGATAGTTTTTTATATGGCACAGATGGTGTGACATGGTTTTGGGGCCGCCCATGAACCTATATCATAAAAAACAGCTGGGCATCAGCTGGATTCAAGGTGAATTTAAGGCAACCTTAGTGCAAGAAGGTGTCACACAAACATACTACCAAGCATCGGTGCATACACTTTCTCAATTATACATTGCTCTAGGTTTAGCCATACCCGAACTTGGTGCCGAGGATGCTGATGTATCCATGGTTTATGAAGGCTCAGAACTCTCGCATCACTTTATTCAAACACCGCCGCTATCGCATAGAGATTTACTCTTGTATATCGCCAACCGCGCTGAACAGGAAAAAATAGCAGATGTACCTGTGCTGCATAGTTTTAAACGCAGCCTGCCTCAACAAAGTGGCGATGGTGTGATTCTGCATATCATCAACAAAACATTTGTTGATGAACTTATTACTATTTGCCAACACCACCATATTGCTATCACCAAACTGATTCCATTAAGTGAAATCATGAGTTTGGAAGCTTTTCGTTTTAGTACAAACAATAACGATATGATTCTCATGGTTGCGATGTTTGGTACGATTACAGAAATCATGGCAACTCGGGGTGATGGTAAAGTATTATTCCTTCGCGACTTAAACCATAATATAGAACATGATAGTACTGATAGGCTTATCGGTGAAATAAATCGCTCCATGCTGTATGCCAATCAGCAATTCGATGTTGATATTACTCAAATTTCCTTGATTGGCAGCGCACCAACAAATATTACTGAAACACTCCAACAACATTTTACGTTACCTGTGGAAAACACACAATCCGACAACCCTTATTTTTGGGCAAATGAGGCTGCGTTACTCTCACCTGCTGTTGAGGGTAATATGTTACCCATTCAGTTTCAATTTGAGCGTGTTGGTATGCATATCAAACGTATGTTAACCATCACGGTTGCTATTGCCTTTCTCATTGGTGTCGGGCTAACCATCAATATTGAATACCAAGTCACAAAGGCTGAAGCCCATGCCAAAAGTCAACGTTCTGGATTAACAGGCTTAATCATGGAGCAAGGCCGACTGTCCCAACAAGTCGCTGCCATGGAAAACATTGATAAACGTATCCATGAGTTACAAAATACTCAGGTTTATCCCATTGCGGGTTGGTTTCTTGCCGAGCTGCCTGCTTTATTGCCTGAGTCTCTAGTATTAACCGATAGTCTGATTCATTATGCAAACCAACAGTGGCACTTTACCCTACAAGGCAAAGCTTTGGGTAAAGCAAGCCTTGCCCCGCAACAGCTCAATACACTGGAAAACAACTTAAAAGCACTACCTTTGACTGTTAATATTACCCAAAGCTGGCAAGACACATGGTTTTATCATATTCAAAAAGGAGGGCATGGTACCCAAGGAACCGCCTTTGAAATTCAAGGTACAATGCAATGAATACAAACACACAAACCCCAGAATATACTGCGCCACCTAAACCACCATTAAGTGTGCGTTTCGACAAATTCAAACAGTTTTTCCTGTTTGAAATTCGCCGCAGCTGGAAAACCCGAACAGCTGCCTTGGTTGTTTTTTTACTTACTTTATCCATGTTATGGTGGGTTTATGGTGTGCGAACCCCTTACATTATTGAAAAACAACACAGTCAGCTCACCCCCGAAATATTTCAGACCAAGATCCAAACCTTGGAAGATGAGCTCGCACACTTGGAGGCGGACACGACATCAATGGCATTGCAACTCTTAGAGCAATCCATTCTCAATGGCGATGTTTCCTTTGATATGCAAGATCAAACCTTAGAAGAAGCTGCAATCAACATTAGCGAACAACACATCGTCAATGATTATACAGGTATCTCAGAGTTATTGGAAAGTACCACCGATAGCGCCAGTTCACACCATTTAACACTCACCTATCAATTAGAAACACCCACCCCTGCCCAGCTACTGTATTCCGATGACTTGGCGAATGTACAAGTGCAAATACAATTGATACCAGACCCCACGATGGGTGCTAAACAAACATGGAGCCATGTGATGCGCCAAATTCATTATATGGTGATGGAAGAAAAACAGTTTACTTTACAATCCATTCATATCAGCACCAGTAATGAACAAATCAACCTCGTTGAACTTCAGCTAAATATGCTAGTGGCACTTGATGAAATGCCTGTCGAGCCCAACCCATGAGAAAATTTCTGCGTAGTCCCCTAGCCGTCATCTTAATGGTATTGCTGGCTGCAGGTATTGTGTATAATAATGTTATTTCTCCATTACAAAGCAAACCCGTTTTCACAATAGATCCTGTAGATGACCCTACTTTATACACCGTTACACCCATAGAAACCGCACAATACAACACGCTGGTTTGGCAATTGCGTGATAGCGATAGAAATCCTTTTGCAAATCCTTTTGCAAAAGAACAAACCCATGCCGCACCGCAAGTAAAAACCCGGACTACTGCGCACAAGGCAACCAAAAAAGTAAAAAAACACCTGCGATTATCTGCCATTTTATCAGACTCGCAAAACCCATTGGCTTTGATTAGCGGGCAACTGGTAGGCATACACGATAATATTGATGGTTTCACTGTACTAAGCATTCAACAAAATCGTGTTCAGCTCCAACGCAAGAACACACATAAAACCTTATTTTTACCACAAGATACAAGGAGATAAGCATGCCTTATTTATCATATATTCCCCTATCCCTCACCCTATTGTTCATGCTTAACGCCTGTGCCAGCACACCGCCAGTGCAACAGCCACAGGTTATGGCTAAGCCCCATAATGCCGCACTACAGTATCAATCCGCGCATGTTCAGCCTATACAAACCCAACCCAGTTCAAAACAAACAACTATACTTACACCTAAAGTAACACCACAGAAGCCTGAAAAACACTATAGTTTTCAAGCCAGCAATGTACCTTTAAAACAAGCCTTAGCCATGTTTTCACGCGCCAATAATTTAAGTATTATTATGCAGCCTAAACTGAAAGGCATGGTTAACGTTAACTTCGAAAAATTAACCTTTAAACAAGCGATGAATGTGCTTCTAGACTCTGTCAATTTATACTGGGAGCAACGGCATGGCATTGTATATGTCAAAGATGTACACACCAGAACATTCGAAGTGAATTACATTCGTATGGCAAGAGGTGGTGCATCAACCAGCCAAGCACAAGTCACATCTTCAGGCTCAGGTGGCGAAGTTGGGCTTATTTCAGTTTCTAACCAGGATCAGGTCAAGTTTTGGGCAGAGATTGAAACGCAATTAAAGTCATTATTATCCAAAACGGGTCGGGTTGTGGTCAATCGCCTTTCAGGCACCATTCAGGTCACTGACCACCATAAACATGTACAAGAAGTTGAAAATTTTATCCAAAGTGTCCAAGGCGCTTTACATCGCCAAGTTGAAATTGAAGCGCGTATTGTTGAAGTATCTCTAGGTGATGATAAAAATCTTGGTATTGACTGGACGCGTATTGCCTCATCTTCGCTACTCAACCTCAATGCCAATGTGCAAACAGCACTCACCACCGCTGCCACAGGCACATTACCTGTGATTACAGCAACGCTTGATGGACAAAATAACAGCGCAACCAACCAAGTCTCCACGGTGATTAATGCTTTAAGTGAACAAGGTAGTGTGCGTATGTTATCCCAACCACGATTACTTATACTTAACAACCAATCAGCGATGATTAAAGTGGGCACTGACCAACCCTTTTTTAGTCAAACTACAACACCTGGCACCGGTGGCTCAGCAGCTACGGTGACCGAAGATGTACGTGTTGTTACCATAGGCTTGGTCTTGGCTGTAACCACTCAAATTTCTGCCAATGGTTGGATTATGCTGGACGCATCACCCATTATTACCCGCCTTGTTGGTACAGCCACTTCACCACTGGGTTCAACTGCGCCTATTCTGGATATCAAACAAGCTTCAACCTTGGTGCGGGTACGAGATGGCGAAACTGTTGTTATTGGTGGCCTGATTCAAGATGAAACCAGTGAAAATGAGCGCAAAGTGCCCCTGTTGGGTGACATTCCAGGACTTGGAGCCTTGTTTACCAGCAGCTACAAACACAAACAACGTACTGAATTGGTTATCTTTTTAACGCCCAAAATCAAACAAGATACACAAGCTGTACATATCGCAGAAAACCAAATTTAAACTTATATACAGCCCTCTCATGCAAAAATGAGACAAAAGCCTTGGTTTTGTTTAGGCTGCGCGGTCTTTTGATACCTCATAGATAAGATTTTGGAGAGCACAAGCCGTGGCAGACGATAAGAACAAAGACACTTTCAATTACAAAGACACCGTTTTCCTGCCGAAAACTGATTTCCCAATGCGTGGCAATTTACCTGTAAATGAACCAAAACGTTTGGCAAAATGGGAAGAAGAAAACCTTTACGCCCAAATTCGTGAAGCCCGCAAAGGTGCACCCAAGTTTATCCTCCATGATGGCCCTCCTTATGCCAACGGCTCGATTCATATTGGTCATGCAGTGAATAAAGTGCTCAAAGACATTGTGGTTCGCTCGCGCACTATGATGGGTTTTGATGCGCCGTATGTACCTGGTTGGGATTGCCATGGTTTACCAATTGAACTGAAAGTTGAAGAAAAGTTTAAGAAGAAAAAGCGTAAAAAAGAAGATATTTCGGATGCTGAATTCCGCAGCGAATGCCGAGAATATGCCAAAGGACAAATTGATATT